>JALYIW010000208.1 GCA_030775625.1 Pseudomonadota bacterium
CCCACATACCCACCGGTGTCGTGGTCGAATGCCAGGACGAACGTTCGCAGCACAAGAACCGTTCTCGAGCCATGTCGCTGCTGAAGTCTCGCCTGCTCGCCGCCGAACGGGAAAAACAACAGAGTCAGCAGGCGCAATCGCGCAAATTGCAGGTGGGTTCCGGCGATCGGTCCGAACGCATCCGCACCTATAATTTTCCGCAAGGCCGAGTTACGGATCATCGCATCAATCTCACTCTCTACAAGCTCGACGATGTAATGAACGGCAATCTCGGCGAGCTGGTTCGGGCGCTTAACCAGGAACACCAGGCCGAAGAGCTGGCGCACCAAGTCGAATGATGGATACCGTCGCGGAGAATTTGCGGGATGGCGCACGAACACTGATGAGCTGCAGTGAGTCGCCGCGACTCGACGCGGAATTGTTGCTGGGCAAAGTTCTTGGGCTGCCGCGCTCTGCGCTAATCGCACGAGGAGATGATCGGGTCGCGGCCGACGAACGGCGCACTTTCATCGATTTGCTCGAACGACGATTGGACGGCGCCCCGGTCGCTTATCTGACGGGCACGCGTGAGTTCTGGTCGCTGCCGCTCACCGTCACGCCGGCGGTGCTGGTGCCGCGGCCGGAAACCGAACTCTTGGTGGAACTCGCCTTGGCATTATTGCCTAAGGATCGGCAGACCTCGGTTCTCGATCTCGGCACTGGCAGCGGTGCCATCGCTCTGGCCATTGCATCTGAGAGACCCCACGCGCGGCTCACGGGAGTCGACATTTCTGCGCCGGCGCTCGATGTCGCGGCGCAAAATTCGCGTGATTTGGCTCTGGCCAACACCGAATGGCTCCCGGGCTCCTGGTTCGGCGCGGTCCCCGACCGGCGCTTCGACATGATCGTCGCAAACCCGCCCTACATCGCGGCCGGCGATCCGGCCCTGGCTAATTTGAGCAAAGAACCGGCCCATGCCTTGAACTGCGGCGCGACCGGAATGGAAGCGCTGGCCGCCATCGCAGCGGAGGCGCCCGCGCATTTGCAGCAAAACGGCTGGCTGATCATGGAACACGGTAGCGATCAAGCATCGCAGGTCGCGCAACTCCTTGAACGTCACGGATTCAGCGCCGTCCGCTCGCACCTCGATTTCTCACGCAATCCCCGCGTCACGCTGGGAGTCCTTCACACTCAACACCAGGAACAGACATGATCCGCTTCGAAACCACATTGGGCGATTTCACCATCGAATTCTTCGAAAAGGAGGCGCCTCTCTCGGTCGCTAATTTTCTACGATACATCGACGATGGATTCTTGGACGGCAGCATTTTTCATCGCATAGTCCCGGGTTTTGTCATTCAAGGCGGCGGCTTCACGGAGGACATGACGCAAAAAAAGACTCACCCACCCATCAAGAATGAGGCTGACAATGGCCTGAAAAACCTTCGCGGTTCACTGTCCATGGCACGCACCAACGACATCAACAGCGCGACCTCGCAGTTTTTCGTCAACTTGAAAGACAATGACTTTCTCGATCATTCGCGCGGCAATTTCGGCTACGCCGTTTTCGCCAAAGTGATCGAAGGCATGGACGTCGTCGACAGCATCGCCGGGGTCCAGACCGGACGCCGGCGTGGGTTCGATGACGTGCCGGTAGAACCCGTGATCATGAAGAGCGTGCGGCGAGTACCCGCTTAGCGCTGCGTGGCCAAACACAGAGCATGGCGCGGCCGGCTGGTACGAATGCTCGTCTGGTCGGTCGTGCTGTTCATTGGGTTAAGCGTCCTGGCCGTAGCCTCGCTGCGATGGATCAATCCGCCGTACACCGCGTTCATGGCGAACGCGCAATTGAGCGCATGGCTGAATCGCGGCCCCCACTACGTATTTCACCGCTCCTGGGTCGACCTGGGACAAATATCGCCCAATCTGCCGCTGGCGGTCGTAGCCTCGGAAGATCAAAAATTTTCCGAGCACTCGGGATTCGACGTCGAAGCCATCGAAAAGGCCTATGCACTCAATCAGCACAGTCACAAGATTCACGGCGCCAGCACCATCAGCCAGCAAGTGGCGAAAAATCTTTTCCTCTGGTCCGGACGAAGCTACTTTCGCAAAGGTCTCGAAGCCTATTTTACGGTCCTCATCGAAGCCTTCTGGCCGAAACGGCGAATATTGGAGATATACCTCAATGTTGCCGAATTCGGTTACGGCATTTATGGCGCCGAAGCCGCTGCGCAACGATTTTTCAACACATCTGCGGCCCGCCTCACCCGCAGCGATGCGGCGGTTCTCGCAGCCGTACTGCCAAATCCCGAACGATATTCGGCGGCCGCACCGTCGCGGTACGTTCAACAGCGGCGGGAATGGATTCTCGGCCAGATGCAAGCTCTCGGAGGCCCGGAGATGCTGAATGACATCGACGCATATCCGAACCGGCGTCGCTGACGGCCAATATCCGCTCCAGTATGGCCGGTATCTCGAATACCGCGCGATTGCGGATGCGCGCAACACTGGCGCGGTACGCATCGATTTGCTCTGTGAGCACCTCGACGGCGCTGCGAATAAAATTGAAGGACTCGAGCACCAACCCCACCTTTTGTTCGAGCACCCATTCGGTGTTGTAGCGCTCCTGCGGCATGGTCCATGCATTGCGCACGACGATGACGGGCAATCCAGTTTGCAGCGCTTCGCTCAAGCTGCCGGGGCCGGGTTTTCCAATGAAGAAATCCGCAAGCCGCATGAGGTAAGGTATTTGCGAGGAAAATCCGACGACCACGCGAGGCGCCTTGGCGCGCGCCGCCCGCAACTCATCGGCAAGCACGGTGTTGTGTCCGCAGATCAGGATGAGTTGGGTATCCTCGAGGTTTTTGGCGACACGTCGCATGACCTTTGAGCCATGCCCCCCGAACAAGACGATGCCGGTCGGGCGATCCGGGTCCAGTCCCAACTTCAGCCGCTCGAGCCGCCGGTCGACAGTCGACTGACGATAAAAATCAGAACGAATGATCATCCCTGAAGTCTGGTGTACGCGGTTATCGCAGTGGCCCGCAGCCCGGGCCTGCTGTATGGCTTTTCGCGTGCCGCAAATCAAATGCGGTCCCCGACGAGTCTCCATCCAGAAATTCGGCGGCGAATCGGCGAAATCCGTCAGAATCGTCGCATACGGGACTTGCGGTCGAGCGGCGGTAAGCGCCTGAAACATGGCGCGGTTGAAATTCGGAACCAGCGAAACTAGTAGATCCGGCTGTGTTTTGAGCCAGTAGCGGGTCAATTGCGTGGTCAGAGTGCGGTGGCTCAACCGAATCAGCGCCTGCAGCACTTTGAGTTCCTGCGCGAGACCCAGTGTCCAGCCACGCGCGAGGCGGGCGTTGTAATACTGCTCAGGCTTGAGTCCGGTGGTCTTTCGAAAAATGTCGCGGGGATCCAGTACTTCGAACAGATCGACCAGCCGCACCTGCCAGGGAAGCCCCTGCTCACGGATCGCCGTCTCGAGCGCGACCGCCGCGGAGCGATGGCCGCCGCCCGCATTGATGTAAAACAATTCCACCTTTTTCATTATCATCGTCATTCTGGCTGTCGACTATGACTAAACGATGAAAGCGGTGCTCGCAGCCCGTAACCACTGCCGAGGTATGGAAATGGGTGTGTTGTGCGCGTTCCGAACGCATTGGATATTGGCGGCGAGCTGCCTTTTGATCGGCGGCGCCTCGCTCGCTGCCGCCTCTCCCGCTCATCTCAGCCATGGCCGCTTTAAGGACCTGCGCATTTATCTGCCGGCCGGAGCACCCAAGAGTTTTGCCATACTTTTATCGGATGAGGCAGGTTGGACGTCCGTGTCGGAAATCATGGCGCGGCAGCTGTTACGGCAAGGGGCGATGGTTGCCGGCGTCGACTTGGCGAAATTCCAGGCGAGCCTGCTGTCAGACAGCGATCAGTGCGTGTTCCCGGATGGCGATTTGGAGAACCTCAGCCACTTTGTACAAGCCTATTACCACGCCTCCAGCTATCGCGAACCCCTACTCGTCGGCTCCGGTGCGGGAGGCACCCTGGCTTACGCCATGCTGGCGCAAGCGCCGCGAAATACTTTCGCGGCGGCCTTGAGCCTGGGGTTCTGCCCGAATTTCAGTTTGCAAAAACCATTGTGCAGGGGGTCCGGGCTTGAGTTCGTCTATGGTCCGCAGCACCGCGGCGTACAATTTCTGCCTGTCAGGAGTCTGGGCAATCCATGGGTGGTGCTACGAGGCACGAATGACCCCTCCTGCCCGGCCGGCGCGGTGCGCGATTTCGTCTCCCACGTAAACGGAGCGGCCATGGTCATGCTCCCTGATGTCGGACGTGAGATCGCCTCCACTGACCGGGGAGCGGCGCAATACGCAGCTGCGTATGACACTCTCGCCAGCCGCAATCCAACGACCCGAATTGCGCCGCCGCCCCCCGACTTGAGCGATTTACCCGTCGTCGAAATACCCGCTCAGGCGCAAACCGGGAGCCCGGCCGATGAGGTGTTCGCCATCCTCATGTCCGGCGACGGCGGCTGGGCGGGCCTCGATCAAGATGTCGCCGGTGCCCTTGCAGCCAAGGGCATTGCGGTGGTCGGGCTCGATTCGCTGCGCTATTACTGGACGCGACGCTCGCCAGATGGGCTGGCGGCCGATACCGATCGCATGATCCGCCACTACCTCACGCATTTCGACAAGCGTCGAGTACTGCTGATCGGCTATTCGCAAGGTGCCGACGTTTTGCCGTTCGCGGTCAATCGGCTGCCGGAAGCGACGCGAGCCAAAGTCGGCTTGGTGGCCGTGATGGGAATGTCCGAGCATGCCCTTTTCGAATTTCATCTCAGCAGCTGGGTATCGGACGATAATTCGGGTCCGGCGACCCTCCCCGAGATCAATCGCATCAACGGCATCCCGGTGCTGTGCATCTACGGCGAAGATGAAAAAGATTCCTTGTGCCCGCAACTCGATGCGAAGAAATACACCATTGTGAAACTCAAGGGCGGTCACCACTTCGACGGCGACTACGCCGGCCTGGCCCGGGAGATCATTGCCGCGGCAAAGCCCTGAAAATCGCCGCCCGCGCGCCGGCAACCGGCATTCACCGATCGACGGCGACCGCTCCTAGGCCGCGTCCGCCGCACCCCGCGCGTCCGGGTCATATCCCAAAATCGGCGCCAACCAACGCTCCGTTTCGGCGACACTCAGTCCTTTGCGCTGTGCATAGCTCGCCACTTGATCACGATCGATTTTCCCGACGCCGAAATAGTGAGACTGCGGATGCGAAAAATAAAATCCGCTGACGGCGGCCGTTGGAAACATCGCATAGGACTCGGTTAGCGAGATACCTGCATTCGCTTGCGGATCGAGCAACTGCCACAGCGTTGCCTTCTCCGTGTGATCGGGGCAGGCAGGATACCCGGGCGCTGGCCTGATTCCCTGGTACTTCTCTTCGATCAAGCTCGTTCCATCGAGATGCTCGTGAGGCGCATAGCCCCAGAATTCGCGCCGTACGCGTTCATGCATACGCTCCGCCAGCGCTTCCGCAAGGCGGTCCGCCAATGCTTTGAGCATGATGCTGCTGTAGTCGTCGTGCGCCGCTTCGAAGCGCGCCACGTGTTCGTCGATGCCGATACCAGCCGTGACGGCGAATGCACCGATATAATCGGCCCGGCCGCTGCTCACCGGTGCGATGAAGTCCGACAGACAAGACTGAGCCTGATTTTGCGGCTTGGACTTTTGCTGTCGCAATTCATGCAGGCGGCAGACGACGCCGTGGCGTGTCTCATCGCTGAACACATTGATGTCGTCGTCGCCGACGCTATTGGCCGCAAAGAACCCCACCACCGCTCGGGCGGTAAGCCACTTCTCCGCCACCAGTTGCGTCAGCATGCGTGTGGCATCGGAATACAGGCTGCTGGCCGCTTCACCGACCACCGAGTCGCGTAGGATATCGGGGAACTTGCCGGCGAACTCCCATGCATGGAAGAACGGCATCCAATCGATGTAAGGCAGCAACTCCTCGAGCGGATAGGCATCGAAGGATCGCACCCCCAGGAAACTGGGGACGGGCGGCGTATAGGCGGACCAATCGATCTTCAACTTCTTGGCCCGCGCCTGCGGCAATGAGAGCTGGGGCGATTTCGCGCTTTTATTACGGTGCTGTTCGCGACGCCGCTCGTTTTCTTCCTTGATGTTGGCTACATACGCATCGCACGTGCTCTTGGTCACCAGTTGCTGACAGACGCCGACCGAGCGCGAGGCGTCTTTGACGTAGATGACCGCGCCTTGGTACTGCGGGTCGATCTTGACCGCGGTATGCGCGGGTGAAGTGGTCGCGCCGCCGATCAATAAGGGCTGGGTGTAGCCCAAGCGTTGCATCTCCTTCGCCACATGCACCATTTCGTCGAGAGAGGGAGTGATCAAACCGGACAAGCCGATCAGATTCGCCCCTTCTCGAGTCGCGGCCGCGAGAATTTTCTCACAGGAAACCATCACGCCCAGATCGATGACTTCGAAGTTATTACACTGCAACACGACGCCGACGATGTTCTTGCCGATGTCGTGCACATCACCCTTGACGGTCGCCATTACCACTTTGCCGTTCGAGCGACTCGCGCCGGACTTCTCCAGTTCGATGTAAGGGATCAGGACGGAGACCGCTTTTTTCATCACTCGCGCCGATTTGACGACTTGCGGAAGAAACATCTTGCCGGCACCGAACAAGTCCCCGACCACATTCATGCCGTCCATCAGCGGTCCTTCGATGACGTCGAGCGGCCGCTTGGCATTGAGCCGCGCCTCTTCCGTATCCGCCAGCACGAACTCATCCAAGCCCTTGATCAAGGCGTGCTGCAACCGCTGCTCCACGGGTAACTCACGCCACTGCAGATCGTCGCCGCGTTTAGCCGTCCCGCCGCCCTTGAATTGCTCGGCAATTTCCAGCAAGCGTTCCGTCGCATCCGCGCGGCGGGCGAGAATCACGTCCTCGACTCGTTCCCGCAGATCGGAGGGGATGCCTTCATAGATCGCGAGCTGGCCGGCGTTGACGATGCCCATGGTCAATCCCGCGCGAATCGCGTGGTACAGAAACACCGAGTGCATGGCTTCACGCACCGGTTCATTGCCGCGGAACGAAAACGACACATTGCTGACTCCGCCGCTGACCTGCACGGCGGGCATGCTCTTTTTGATGGCGGCGGTGGCTTCGATGAAATCGAGACTGTAGCGGTTGTGATCTTCGATACCGGTTGCGACCGCAAAAATATTCGGATCGAAAATAATGTCTTCGGGCGCGAATCCGATGCGTTCAGTCAAGAGATCATAGGCGCGCCGGCAAATCGTTACCTTGCGGTCAATGGTGTCCGCTTGCCCTGCTTCATCGAAAGCCATCACGACCACGGCGGCGCCGTAACGCATGACTTTGCGGGCATGCGCCAGGAACGACTCTTCGCCCTCTTTCAGGCTGATGGAATTGACGATCGGCTTGCCCTGCACGCATTTCAATCCTGCTTCGATCACCGACCATTTCGAAGAATCGATCATCACCGGCACGCGCGCGATATCCGGCTCGCCCGCGATGAGACTCAGGAACCTGGCCATGGCCGCCTGCGAATCGAGCATGCCTTCATCCATGTTGACGTCGATGATCTGGGCGCCGTTCGCCACCTGCTGGCGAGCCACATCGACCGCCGCCGCATAGTCGCCGGCCTCGATCAATTTGCGAAACTTGACCGAGCCCGTCACGTTGGTGCGCTCGCCCACATTAACGAACAGACTGGCCGAGTCGATGGTCAGCGGTTCCAATCCGCTCAGCCGACAAGCCGGGGCGATCTGCGGCACCACTCGAGGCGGCACGTCAGAGAGCGCGCGCGCGATCGCGCGGATATGGTCCGGCGTCGTGCCGCAGCAGCCGCCGGCCATGTTGAGAAATCCACTGGTGGTGAATTCTCGGAGTATTGCCGCGGTTTCGTCCGGGGTTTCGTCATACTCGCCGAAGGCATTCGGCAAGCCGGCGTTCGGATAAGCGCACACGAAAGCATCCGCGATGCGCGCCAACTCTTCGACGTAGGGGCGCAGCTGTTTGCCGCCCAAAGCGCAGTTCAGACCGATCACCGCCGGCCGTGCATGGCGAATCGAATTCCAAAACGCTTCCGTGGTTTGGCCGGACAAGGTACGGCCCGAGGCGTCGGTAATGGTTCCCGACACCATGATGGGCAGGTCCGTGGTCAATTCATCCATCACCTCGCGGACGGCGAATAGGGCAGCCTTGGCATTTAGCGTGTCGAACACGGTCTCTATCAAGAGCACATCGACGCCGCCTTCGATGAGCGAACGAGCCGCCACTGAATAGCCCGCGACCAATTCGTCAAAGCTGATGTTGCGAAACCCCGGATCATTGACATCCGGCGACAGCGACGCGGTGCGGCTGGTCGGCCCCAGCGCTCCGGCGACAAAACGCTGCCTGCCGGTTTGGACGCTGACTTCGTCGGCCACGCGCCGCGCCAACCCCGCCGCCGCCAGATTCAGTTCGCCGACGAATGACTCCAGCCCGTAGTCCGCCTGCGACACCGGGTTGGAATTGAAGGTATTGGTCGAAATCATATCCGCGCCGGCAGCCAGGTACTCACGGTGAATGTCGGCAATGACCTGCGGTTGGGTCATCACCAGCAAATCATTGTTGCCGCGCAAATCCCTGCGCCACTGGGCGAAGCGCTCGCCGCGAAATTGCGCTTCGTCCAAGTGATGCCGCTGGATCATCGTGCCCATGGCGCCGTCCAGAATGACCACGCGCTTTTTCAACAGCGCTAAAAATGCTTCCCCGCGTACGGTTTTCACGGCATTGTGCATCAGGCCACCCGTGCTTCGGCCGCTTGCGCTCTTATACCCAAGGCATGACAGATCGCATAAGTGAGTTCGGCGCGATTCAAGGTATAGAAGTGAAATTCTTCCACACCATGTTGGCGCAGGCGCTGCACCTGTTCGATCGCCACATGTGCTGCAATCATGCGGCGCGTCTCCGGATCATCGTCCAATCCGTCGAATCTGTGGCGCAGCCAATCCGGCACAGACGCACCGCAGCGGCCCGCGAAACGCAGTAATTGAGGAAAACGCGTGATGGGCAGGATGCCCGGCACGATGCTCGCGTTGATCCCCGCCGCAGCGCACCGATCGCGATACCGCAAGAAGGTGTCGGTCTCAAAGAAAAACTGCGTGATGGCGCGTCCGGCTCCTGCATCCACTTTGCGTCGAAGATTCTCCAAATCCGCATCGACGCTGCCGGACTCGGGGTGGCCTTCCGGATACGCCGCCACCGACAGTTCGAAATGTCCCACGCTTTTCAATCCGCCGATCAAGTCGGAGGCATAGGGAAAGCCATCTGACTGCGGCCGGTAGCTGCCGTCGGGCGCCATGTGCGAGGCGGGCGCATCGCCGCGCAAGGCCACTAAATGCCGCACGCCCTGTCGCCAATAGTCGCGTGCAATCCCTAATACCTCATCGCGCGAGGCGGCCACGCAGGTCAAATGAGGCGCGACCACCAATTTTGTCTCGCGCAGGATTCGCAGCACGCATTCATGCGTTCTCGTGCGCGTCGAACCATCCGCGCCATAGGTCACTGAGACGAAATTAGGTTGCAGGGGCGCGAGCCGCTGCACCGACGCCCACAGCTGTTCCGCCATGGTCACGTCGCCTGGGGGAAAGAATTCGAATGACACACTGACGGGCTTCGACATCGCGGACTCCGGACGAGACTTCTCCGGTGACATCATGCAAGAGCCTACGTTATGATTCAAACTCATTATCCTCATAGAACGAATGAAACTCGCTCATGTCGTCCACCGCCTTGAAACTCAGGCACCTGGAAACCCTACTGGCCCTGGCTGAATGCGACAGCCTCTCCAAGGCGGCCGCGCGCCTGTTTCTCACCCAGTCCGCTCTATCCCATCAGTTAAAGGCCCTGGAAAGTCATTATGGGTCCGCCTTGGTCGAAAAGAATGTGCGGCCGTTGCGTTTTACCGCCATCGGTCAGCGACTGCTGGCTCTCGCCCGGATCGTTCTGCCACAGGTTGCGGAAGCCAGCCGCGACGTCGCGCGCCTGGCGCAGGGACATGCAGGTCCGCTGCGAGTTGCGGTTCAATGCCACAACTGCTTCGATTGGCTCATGCCCGCGATGGACTCCTACCGGCCATTGTGGCCCGAAGTTGAACTTGACATCATTTCCGGCTTCGTGGTCGATCCCCTGCCGCTGCTCGAGCGCGGCGAGGCCGAACTCGCCGTCATGCACGACCCTCAGGAAGCGCATGCCAATGTGGTTTTCAGCCCGCTGTTTCGCTATGAAAGCGTCGCCCTGATGAGCCCGCGCCATAGATTGGCGGCCAAACCATGGCTCGTGGCAAAGGATTTCGCGGACGAAACCCTGATCACCTACCCCGTGCGAGATGAATTGCTGGATGTGATGAAGCACTGCTTGGTGCCGGCGAACATCAATCCGAAACGCCGCACGGCTGAATTGACGGTGGCGATATTGCAGCTGGTTGCGAGCGGTCGGGGTATCGCCGCGCTGCCCTCATGGACCGTCGGCAACTACATCGATCGGGGCTATGTGGTGTCGCGCCCCATCGGACCCGCCGGCTTGCACTGCGAACTGTACGCCGCGACCACCGCGGCGGGGGCCGAGGCCACCTATATAAAAGAATTCATCGCCCTCACCCGAGCCCAAAGCCTGACCGAGCTGGCGGGAGTTTCGGCGCTTTAAGATGTCGCGCGGGCGACCTATAGTAAGCTGCCGCCTCCATGACAACCGAACATTGTGATGTGGCGGTGATTGGCGGCGGCCCCGGCGGCAGCACCGCGGCCACGTTATTGGCGCGCCGCGGCTACAAAGTGATTGCCCTCGAAAAAGCCCGTCACCCGCGTTTCCATATCGGCGAATCGCTGCTACCGATGAACCTGCCTATTTTCGAGCGCCTCGGCGTACTCGACAAAGTCCGCTCAATCGGTGTATTCAAACCGGGTGCGGATTTTGAAGCCGACAACGAGCGCGGCTACAATACCTATGCCTTTAAGCGAGCCATCGGCAAAAGTCCGCCCCATGCCTACCAGGTATTGCGACAGGATTTCGACAAGATGCTCTACGACCACGCGCGCGAGTGCGGCGCCGACGCGCGCGAGGGTCACGAGGTGCTTGGGTTCGAGCAAAGCAACCCGCGGCAAACGCGGCTGGATGTGTCCACCGACGAGGGTGGCAGCTACAGTATTCAAGCCCGTTATGTGGTCGATGCCAGTGGCCGCGACGCTCTGCTCTCCACTAAAAACAAGCTCCGCCGCAAGAACGACGCTCATCAAAGCGCCGCCATCTTCGGCCACTTCCGCGGCGCCGAACTGCGTCCTGGGGAAGATCTCGGCAATATCAGCATCTATCGCTTCCACTCAGGCTGGATGTGGATGATTCCGTTGCCCGGTGACCTCATGAGCGTGGGTGCGGTATGCCGGCCGGATTACCTCAAGCAGCGCAAAGGCCGCACGATTGAATTCCTGCTAGACACGCTGAAGTTGAACCCCGCCTTGTGGAAACGCATCGAACACGCGCAACTCATCGGCAACGAAGTGCGGGTCACCGGCAACTATTCCTACGACTCGACCCGCATGGGCGGACCGGGCTGGGTGTTGGTGGGCGATGCGTTCGCATTTCTAGATCCGGTTTTCTCATCGGGCGTGTACCTCGCAATGAGCGGCGCCGAGCAGGCAGTGAACGTAGTCGACTCAGCTCTGCGCGAGCCCACAACCGAAAAGGCCTTGCTGCGTAAATTGGAAAAGCGTCAGCGTGCCGGCATGGCCCGTTTCTCTTTTTTCATCTACCGTTTCAACGGACCCGTGATGGCGCAAATGTTCCGCCAGCCGCGCAATACCTGGCAGTTGGAACAAGGCGTGATTTCCATGCTGGCGGGCGACTTGTTCGATACTCCGCGGGTGTTGTGGCGCCTGCGGCTGTTCAAGCTGGTTTACGCTCTGTGCGGCCTGCGGGACTGGAAGCGCTGGCGCAGCGAACATAAGTATCGTTTAGCCCAAGCGCGTGCGCAGTTCACCGGCGGCACGACCCCGCTCGATAGAGCCTAGCCCGCTTAGCTATCGCTAACGGCACGGCTAACGGCGTATAGCTAATGGCGCACGCCCCGTTCGCTTGCCGACGCCGTAGCCATCGGTAAGCGTGTTTAGAAACACGACGATGTCTTCGATATCCGCTTCGCTCAACGCCGGCCGGTCGCCGGCGTGCCGGCCGAAAGGCGGTTGCACATCGACGTTGCCGCGATACTTCACGGGCAAATCGTCGAACTTCGCCGTAACCCCATCCGGTCCATGCGAATACCATTTCTGGGGTTGCGTGTCCCTCTCGGCATAGAAACGCACGACGTCCCGCAGATGATGGAGCACACCGTTGTGGAAGAACACGGGACGCAGCGCGACATTGCGCAGCGAGGGAGTGCGGAACAAGCCGCAATACTCCTTTTTATCAGCCAAGTCCGTGCGCCAAGGGCCGCATAATCCCAGATCGTAGTAACTTGCATCGGAGTTTGCAGGGATCAGCCTATTGCGCGGCGCGCCGACGGCCGCATAGCCGAAATCCGTGAATTGTGGAAACGCGCCTCGCCTCTTGGCATCGGGATGGCAACGTGCGCAATTGCCCTTCGACGGGTCGTTGAATGCCGCATGACCGCGCGCTTCCTGCGGACTCAGCGCAACCTCCCCCCGTAGCCACGCATCGTACTTGCTGGTGTACGGATAAAAATCCGCTGGGCTTTGTTGAAAAGTCTCCAACGCCATCAGCATGGCCTTGAATGTCAGCGCCCCGTCGTCGAAGATGTTCTTGCCGAAGGTTTCGCGAAACTGCCCGGCATAGCCCGCGCGCTGCACTTTCCTGACCACGCTCTCAACGCTGATATTCGCCATCTCGAAGGATGAGAACAATGGCAATTGCGCCTGCGCGTGCGCCGATTGCGCTCTACCGTCCCACATCCGGCCTCCCGCAGCGCCCTGATCGATGCTGTCATCGCCGTCGTCCTCGGAATAGTGCTCGGTGAACTGCGGCACATTGTGGGTATACATGAGAGAAGGAACGGCACGGACACCCCAACTGCGCCCGTCGCTGCCTCCCCGTTGCACCGGCGACTCATTGGAAGGCCCGAACGCGCGCTTCGCGTCGTGGCAGGTGGCGCAAGACATTTTTCCCGACGCCGATACAGCCGGATCGAAAAATAGCGCACGCCCGATCGCGGTCATGGCGGCGGCGGATGGCACTTTCTCGAAAGTGTTCGCATAGAAGGGGACGTAACCGGCAACATTGGCGCCCGCGTTCTCGGCAACGCTCGCAATGCCCATCAGCGAAATCACTGCAGCCATGATCGTCACGGCTGCCCCAATCGACCGGTCAGTGCAGCGAATTACCACTGTCGCTCGCGACACCGGCATTGAACAGTTGCTCGACGTCCACCGCATCGAAAACATAGGCTCGATTGCAGAAATCGCAGCGCACCTCGACTTCGCCGCGCTCAGCCAATACGGAACGCGTTTCCTTCTCGCCGAGCCCTTGCAGCATCCCGCTCACCCGCTCCCGCGAACATCGGCAGCGAAAAAATACCGGGGAAGGCTCGAATAGCCGCACGTCGTCTTCATTGAACAGCCGATGCAGGATTTGCGCGTCCGTGAGAGCGCGCATCTCGGCCGGCGTCAGTGTGTCGCCGATCAATTGCACACGCCGCCACGCATCGTCGATCGCCGCCGCATCGACGGCGCCCACCGCGGCGCCCGCCCGCGC
>JALYIW010000209.1 GCA_030775625.1 Pseudomonadota bacterium
CGCCGTGATGTCACGCTTGCATCGGCCAGTCGCCACGCCGTAGCGGAATACCATGCTGACCCGCTGTCGGGTGCGCCTGGCCGTCTCATGGCGTCCACGAGCCTCGACGCGCCGCAGCGCCGCGAGCACGTCCGGGGGCTCGATCTTGTCGAGGGGCTTGCTTCCGATGTAGGGGTAGATGAAGCTTTCGAGCATCCACTCGGCGCGCTCGATCGTCCCGGCCGAGCGGCCCGCTAGGCGCTTTTCGACGCACTCGCGGGCGACCGCCTCGAACGTGTTCGCGTCGGCGAGCTTTCCCGCCCGGCGCTCCGCAGCGGGGTCGCCGCCTGCCTCTATCAGCTTCCGAGCCTTGTCGCGTTTCCCTTCTGCATCCTCTAGGGATGTGTCGGGGAACACGCCCAGGGAGAGCATGCGTTCTTTACCGTTGTCGCCGCGCCATCGGAAGCGCCACAGCTTGCCGCCGGCCGGGGTGACCAGTATCGACAGCCCTTTGCCGATGGCCCGCTTATAGGGTTCCTCCGTCGGTTTTAGCTTCGCAATCTTCGCGTCGGTCAGTCCGGCCATTTGTGGGTACGTCGTATGGCGATGTCGCCGTTACCCACAACTTTACCCGCATCGGTGCGAGACTTTCAAGGAATGCCACCGCATCCCATCAAGTGTCAAATCGCTGGCTTTTGAGGAGTTTTTCGAGCATTTACCGCTACTTGCGGAATGTCCTGGTACTCCTTGAAACCCCTTTCTGGTGGAGCCGGGGGGAATCGAACCCCCGTCCATAAGTCCTACGCTACAAGCTCTACGTACGTAGCCCAGTCTATTGTTCTCACCGCTCACTACCCAACGGGCAGGGAAAGCGAACAGCCAGCCCGGTAATTTTTCGTTGCACACACCCCAGACACGTGTGTCCCACTAGCTGATGAGCGCTACCCCTAAACGTTCTCACCAGCACGAGCCGTTCAGGGTTCAGCCGCGTTAGGCGGCTAGAGCGTAGTTGTCTTGATTGGCAACTATAGATTTGCAAATGGTTTTACGAGGAACCTGCACCTCGGTACGCCCCTGTAGTTTCGCAACCCATGTCGAAACCGGTCGGCCCCAATCGAATCGCCCACATCGAGCCTCTAGTTTACGCGGTTCCTGGCCCGCAGCCAAATTAACCCCATCGGCGACCCGGCTGCGTGACGCAGCGCCGCCAACCCCGCCAATCCAACCCCAGCAACGCCGTCAAGGATACGGCCGCCAGCGCGCGCCAACACTCAGCGTCGCGCCGCCTTCATTATGCGCCCTTTATCTCGCTGCCAATCTCGATCCTTGTCGTGGTCGCGCTTGTCGTGCTGCTTTTTGCCTTTGGCAAGGCCAATTTCCAACTTGGCGCGTCCGTCCTTCCAATACAATTCCAACGGCACGATGGTGTACCCCTTACGCTCGACCGCGCCGACCATGTGATCCAGCTGGCGGCGATTCAGCAGCAATTTGCGGGTCCGGGTCGGATCGGTATCCACATGGGTGGACGCCGAGGTCAGTGCGCCGATGTGGGCGCCAAAAATGAAGGCTTCGCCATTTTTGAGATAAACATAGGCTTCGGCAATTTGCGCCTTCCCGGCGCGCATGCTCTTGACCTCCCAACCTAACAGGGAAATGCCGGCTTCGAGACGCTCCTCAATGAAGTAATCAAAGCGTGCTTTGCGGTTCACGGCGATGGGCGGCAGTTTTTCGGTGTCTTTCACGTCCCCTCGAAGTCTACCGATTAGGCGGTGGCGGTGCCCGCGCATTTGCCGGAGAATCGGCGCGATGCCATTAGTGGAGCGCAGTGTCCTCGTGACCTTTACGCCAGCGCAAATGTTTGCGTTGGTCAATGATATCGAGCGTTATCCGGAGTTCCTGCCGTGGTGCGTCGGCGCTCGCGTCGATGAGGCCTCGTCCACGGAACGGATAGCCGCTCTTAAGGTGGCGCGCGGGGTCCTGCAGACCGAGTTCACCACCCGCAATACCTTGATACCGGACGCCCAGATCCATATGCGGCTGATGCATGGGCCGTTCCGCGACTTGATGGGTGAGTGGCGCTTTGAGGCGATCGGTGAGCGTGGCTCGCGCGTGCACTTTCGAGTCGAATTCGAATTCAAGAATCGCCTTTCCGCCGCCGCCTTCAATGCCGTGTTCGAGTCCATGTGCGGCACGCTCGTCGATGCCTTCGTGCAGCGCGCCAAGAAAATCTATGTATAAGCGTGAATCGACGGCGTTCCTGTGAATGCACCGCAGTCGAGCAGCGATACGACCATCCGCGTCCAGGTGGTATCCGCCGCGCCTGAGCGTGCCGCGGTGAAATACTTGGAACTTACCCCAATGTCGAGTGTGGCGGATGCGTTGCGGCTGGCTGCATTGGATGCCGCTTTTGCCGGCGTGGATTTTGCCACCGCCCCGGTGGGCATTTTTGGCAGACCGGTTCGCCCCGAACAAGGGCTCAAAGATGGCGATCGAATTGAAATCTATCGGCCGCTGAGTGCGGATCCCAAGATTGCGCGCCGCGCCCGCGCCCGAGAGGCCCGCAAAAAAACTTAAAATCGGACGGAAGTTGCCCCATCCCAGTTGAAAGCAGCCAAAGCCATCAATAAGTGCGGCCGTTCTTCAGCTTCGCGGCGGAGGCGTCCTGCGCCGCTGCTTCGGCTGCCGTCGGTTTGTCGAGTTTCGCGACCTTGTCGTCCGTGAAGTATACGGTGACGCGGCGCGAATCGACGTGGCGACCGCGGCCCTTCTTGAGATAGTAGATATAGTCCCAACGTTCCTTGTCGAAGGGATCAGCAACCATCGGCGTCCCGAGCAGATAGCGCACTTGACTGCGGGTCATGCCGGCTTTGACCTGCTCCACGGCCGCTTGGTCCAGGAAATTGCCCTGCTGAATATTGATGCGGTAGACGCATCCGGACGTGAATGCAGCAACGGCCGTCCCCAGGACAAGGGATTGAATTATTTTCATCGAAGTGGTACGCAGCCGTTAAAATGATTGATAATCGAACTCATATCATACCGGATACCGCAGCATGACGCAGCGCATGAAACCCGACACTGTTAGCGAAAGCAATGACCTGCGCAACGCGGGGCTCAAGGTAACGCTGCCTCGACTCAAGATCCTCGACATGCTCGCCGATGGGTCCGCACGGCACATGAGTGCGGAAGACATCTACAAGAAACTGCTGATCTCCAACCAGGATATCGGCCTAGCCACCGTGTATAGAGTACTGACTCAATTCGAAGCCGCGGGCCTCGTCACACGCCATCATTTCGAGGGCGGCATGGCGGTATTTGAACTGAATCAGGGCGCGCATCACGATCACATCGTATGTGTGGACTGCGGCCGGGTCGAAGAGTTCATGGACGGCGGGATCGAAGAGCGCCAGCATGCCGTGGCGAAGCGCTTGGGTTTCGAGATCAGCGACCACGCGCTGATTTTGTATGGGCATTGCCGCAAGCCCGCCTGCCCCAATCAAAAGCGCGCCAGGTAGCCTCGAACCTAGGCTGTTTCAGGCGCGGCGCTATCACGCAACCGACGCGCGCAACGCAACCGACGCGCGCAACGCAACCGAGATGCTCAACGCTGCGTGTTCGGCACCCGCCTTTTCTTGACCGGTGTTTCAAGCGATGGGGTGAGTGCCAACATCTCTCGAGCGTGGGCGCGAGCCTGCTCCGTTACGTCGACGCCGCCCAACATGCGGGCTATTTCGTCGATGCGCTCGAGCGCGGTCAGGGGTTGGACTGCGGTGCGCGTGATTTTCCCATCGGTCAGTTTGGTAACTCGAAACTGGCTGTGAGCCTGGGATGCAACCTGTGCCAAGTGGGTGACGCACAGTACCTGGGCTCGCTCGCCGAGATCTCGCAATTGCCGCCCGACGATTTCCGCCACCGCGCCACCGATGCCGGCATCCACCTCGTCGAACACCATACACAGTGCGGAGGTCTTATGGCGGCTCGCCACTTGGACCGCGAGGCTGATACGCGACAATTCGCCGCCTGATGCGACCCTAGCCAAGGATTTGGGCGCCTGTCCTGGGTTGGCGCTCACCAGAAAGTCGATATCATCGCTGCCTTGGGCGCCAATTTGCGCGTCGCTGGGCGTAATGCTCACGGTAAAGCGCCCGCCGGCCATACCTAGCGATTGCATGAGTAGGGTGATTTGCCGCGACAGCCCCTCGGCGGCGGATGTTCGCGCGGCGGTCAGACGTCGCGCCGCGGCAAGGTAGTCCCGCGTCAGCCCCGCCAATTCCCCATCGAGCGCATCCAGGTTGTGCTGCGCATTGTCCAGAGTCGCCAATTCGCTTGCGGTGCGCGCCAGCTGTGCCGGCAGTTCCAGCACATTGATGCGATGTTTTCTGGCCAGGGCTTCAAGGGCGGCCGCACGCCGCTCGATCTCTTCCTGGCGCGCGGGGTCTATGTCGAGGGTGTCGAGATAGCGGCGCAGGGTCTCCGCCGCTTCCTGAGTGTTGATCATCGCTTCAGCCAAGAGAGCGGCGGCCGGCGCGAGCTGCGGGTCGGCCTCTGTAGCGCTGCGCAGAGCCGCATGTGCGCGCCCCAACAGGTCGTGCGCGCTGTCGGCATCCGCTTCGTATGCGGCGGTCAAGGCGGCGCGCGCGGCCGCTGCCAAGCGGCCCCGGCCGGCCACTCGCTTCTGATCGAGGAACAGCTCTTCGATGGCGGCCACCGTGGTGACTTCGGTCTGCAGTTCCGTGAGCTGGTAGTTCAAAAGATCGAGGCGGGCGCCGCGATCTTCGGCCGCTGATGTCAGCGAGTCGAACTTGCGCCGGCAATCGCGGTAGCGTTCGTAAAGCGCCTCGGCAACCTCGAGCAGCTGCGGCTCCGCGAGATGTTGGTCGAGCATCTCGCGCTGGTTCCGGCGATTCACCAGGCGCTGGAATTCTTGTTGGCCGTGAATCTCGATGAGACGCTCTCCCAGTTCCCGCAGTGCCAGGATGGGTACGAGTTGGCCGTTCACATAGGCGCGCGAGCGGCCGTCCGCGCCGATCACCCGGCGCACCACGATCTCGCCGTCGTGCTCTATCGATTGCTCTTCGAGCCATGCGGTCGCGGCCGCGGGCAAAGCTGTGAAACTCGCGGCGACTTCCGCGCGCTCTGACCCCTGCCGGACGACATCGCCACCGGCGCGGCCGCCGGCGATGAGCAGCAGCGCGTCGACGATGATGGACTTGCCGGCGCCGGTCTCACCGGTCAGCGCCGTGAGCCCGGCTCCCAATTCCAGTTCCGCGTGATCGACGATGACCAGGTCGCGAAGTTGTAAATGCGTGAGCATGGGTTCAGTTGCGGTCGCGCAGGTCGCTTTGTCCGCCGTAGGCGCCGCGACCCCAATGCAGCTTGGAGCGGAGCAATCGGTAGTAGTCATAGCCCGGCGGATGCAACAGCGTGATTTGCGCGTCTGCCCCCTCCACATAAAGATTGTCGCCCTGCTCCAGATCGCCGATGGCGCTGCCGTCGCAAGTGACCTGGGCGCGGGATTCGAAGCGGTCAGACATGTGTAGTTGAATCTTGCTGCCCGCGCGGACGATGATGGGGCGATCGCTCAGGGTGTGCGGGCAAATCGGTGCCATCACCCAGACATCTAGATCGGGCTCGACAATAGGGCCGCCACAAGATAGTGCATACGCGGTCGATCCGGTGGCCGTGGCGATCACCATCCCATCGCCGCCGTGTGAATTGACGAAGCGGCCATTGATGGAGGTCTCGAAGTCCATGGTGCGGCCGGTTTCCCACTTGTTGACTACCACATCATTCAGCGCGAGCGCGCGCACCGATGCTGCGGGATCAACGTCTTTTTTCTCCAGCCGAGCGGCCAACAAGGACCGCCGATCTTCGCTGTAACGTCCGCCGAGCACGGAATCGACGTCTTCCAGCATCGAAGTCGGGCTGACGTCGGTGAGGAATCCCAGGCGTCCGCGATTGATACCGAGCAGCGGCACCGAATGACCGGCCACCAATCGAGCGGCATAGAGCAGTGTGCCGTCGCCGCCGATGGCGACGATCAGATCGGCCCGGGTCGCGAAAGATTGCTCGGCGCAGGGAAGCACGGTGCCCGGCTGGAACGCGAGGCCGACGCCGGGATCGACCAGAGGGCGGACGCCTCTGGAGTAAAAATGCCCTGCCAGGCTCAACATGCATTCGGCTACACGCGAATCCTTGGTATTTCCGATGAGGGCGATAGATTGAAAAGTGTGGGACATAATCCATTCCTTGTAGCATGAGCGCGGCGAGGCGGTCACGTGTTGAGGCAATCCGCTTCGCGCAGATACGCAGCCAGCTTCAAACATGTTATATGGACCGTACTATGACAGCAGAAGGCGTCGAAGACGGACTGAATGAGCGGGCGCAGCTGCTGCTCAAGGCGCTGATCGAGAATTACATTCGAGACGGCCAGCCGGTGGGTTCGCGCACCCTGTCCCGGGATTCGGGTCTGAGCCTGTCGTCGGCGACCATTCGCAATGTCATGGCCGACCTGGAAGACCTGGGGTTCGTCGCCTCACCGCACACTTCGGCCGGCCGCGTCCCCACCGATAAGGGCTATCGCTTTTTCGTCGATACTCTGCTCAAACTCAAACCCCTGCACCACGAGGAAATTGAGGAGATCGAGCGGCGCTTGGGTTCGGATGCCGCCAACGGCCGCTCCTTGGTCCAAACCGTGTCGCAAATGCTGTCGAGCGTCACGCACATGGCGGGGCTGGTGACCTTGCCCAACCCGAATTACGTTGCGCTTTCCCAGATCGAATTCATCGCCCTGTCGGAGAACCGGGCGCTAGCCATCATGGTGATGAACAATCGCGAGGTGCAGAACCGGGTGGTTCAGCTGGACCGCTACTACTCCACCGAGGAGTTGCGGCGCGCCGCCAACTACCTCAACGAGGCCTTCGCGGGCCGCTCGCTGCCGGACGTCCGCACGCAGCTGGTCAAGCAGATGCAGGAGACCCGGGAGCACATGGACCAGCTCATGCGCGACGCGATCCAAGTGGCGCAGAAGGTGTTCGACACCGAGCCTGCCGGCGGCGTGGAATATGTGATCGCGGGCGAGACCAATTTGATGGGTTTCGCGGAATTGTCCAATGTGGACCGGCTGCGGCGCCTGTTCGAGGCTTTCAACGAGAAACACGACATTTTGCGCCTGCTGGACAATTGTCTGCGGGCGGACGGCATCCAGATATTCATCGGCCAGGAGTCGGGCTATCGGATTTTGGACGACATCAGCGTGGTGACCGCGCCCTACACGTTGGACAACCGGGTGGTCGGCGTATTGGGCATCATCGGCCCGACCCGCATGGCCTACGAGCGCGTCATTCCCATCGTGGATTTGACCGCAAAACTACTCGGCTCGGCCTTGAACGCTCGTAAATAGGCCCCAACTCAACGACTTCGAGCGGTACTCATGCCGCCGTTCTTTCGAGGGCACTGCACAGTGAATGACACCAATCAGCCCGTGGGCGCGGATGCCCCGGAATTCAGTTCGGGGGTCGAACGCGGCGCATCGTCGGCATTGGCCGCCGCGGAGGCCAAGGCAACCGAATTCCGCGACAGCTACCTGCGGGCCGTGGCTGAGCTGGAGAATTATCGCAAGCGCACCGAGCGGGAAATCGACAATGCCCGTAAATTCGCCATCGAACGCTTCGCGCAGGAGCTGGTGACGGTGGGCGATGCGCTCGAGGCAGGCATCAATGCAGGATCCGCCAATCCCGGACCTGCGCTGCTGGAGGGCGCTCAGGCCACTTTGCGGCAACTGCAACGTGCCTTCGAGAAGGCGGGCATGAAAATAATCGATCCCTTGGGCCAGGCATTCGACCCCGAATGGCATGAAGCCATGGTTGCTCAAGAGAGCGGGGACAAGCCAGCTAATACCGTGTTGTCGGTGATTCAGAAGGGCTATTCCCTGAACGGTCGATTACTGCGGCCGGCTCGGGTTATCGTCAGTAAAGCGCCGGGCGAAGATGGCAATTGAAAAATGTCGAGGCTGCCCCACCTTACGGTCACAGGTTCGAATTCTTAGAGGGTTTTCATTA
>JALYIW010000210.1 GCA_030775625.1 Pseudomonadota bacterium
TTACCAGCGGTAGACGGTGGTGACGAAGCCCTTCGGATAAGTGTTGGGGCCGGGCGGCAGTTCGACGAAACCATCGGTGCCTGCGAGGCTCAAGAAACCTCCGGAGCCACGCGGTGGCTGCGGGGTCGCCCATGGCCGGCCCCACTCGTCATGCACGATGTTGACCGGCAAAAAATAGGCGAGGGGAGGCTTAAAAGTGACCGGTGCCGCCAGAGCCAGCCGCTCCGGCGCTGCGCGTTTAGTACCCATGGCCTCTGCTATGGCGGGAATGACATAACGGATCAGACAGACCAGGGTCGAGACCGGATTTCCAGGCAGTCCAAATACCGCCTGGCCCTGGGGTCCAATCCCAAACCACATCGGCTTGCCGGGTCTTTGCGCAATTTTGTGAAATACTTCTTGCACTCCCAGCTGTAACAAAGCTTTGGGCACGAGATCGAACTTTCCCATCGACACTCCACCGCTTAGCACCACCACTTCGTGGGTGGTCAGGTGCAGGCCCAGTCTTTCGCGCAGCATTTTCTCATCGTCGAGAACATGATCTTCGCCAATGCGCACGAAGCCGCGCTGCCGCATGGTCGCGGTCAACGCGTAGGCGTTGGAGCGGCGCACTTGGAAATCCTCGATGGGCTCCCCGGGTTCCACCAACTCATCGCCAGTCGACACGATCATCACCGCGGGCTGAGAGCTCACGCGCACGCGCGCCATCCCAGCCGATGCAGCCACGGCAATCTCGGGCGGCCGCAGCAAAGTCCCCGCTGCCAACAACAGCGCGCCTTGACGGCTGTCGCTGCCGCGGCGATGCACGTTGTGGAAGGGCAAGTGCGCCACAGCGGCATTCAAAGTTGCAATTCCATCGACTACGTCGAGTTGCTCCACCGGGATAACGCAGTCGCTGCCCAGCGGCAAGATCGCGCCCGTCATCACCTCGATGGCGTCTTCCTCACCGGGCAATTTGACAGGCGGCTTGCCCGCGGCCTGGGTGGCCTGTATGCGAAACCGCCGCACGCCGCGCCGTAACGCGGCGCTGTCCACCGCGATCCCATCCATGGTGACGCGATCGAATGGCGGCTGATCCCGCTCCGCATAAACATTCTCCCGCAGTGTTCCGCCGACACACTGCGTCAACGGCAGCGATTCGATGGGTAAACACGTCAGCCGAGAGCTGATGGCCTCTTCGGCCAGACGCGGGGTGATATGCGTTCCAGCCTGCATAGTCGTGGTTGCGGCGAAGTGGCCCGCCGCAGTCAAGTTGATTACTTTGCTGCCGCCTTGGCTTTGTAAATCTTCAGTTGCTCATTGAAATGTCCGACCACCGCCTGCAATTCGTCGACGGCCGCGTTGTTCCTCTGAACCAACATTTCCGATTGCTTCTTTTCTTCGGCCGTAGGTTTCTTTGGATCCTTGGGCGCGGCAGAGTCTATCTGGAGCTTCAAGCAATCCAGATAGGAGTTCATCTCGCTGTTGAAGCGGTCGAAGTCATGTTTCGCGGCAATCATTTGATCCTTGGTAGCCGTGCTGCCGTCCGGGGGCGCATCGGGAGCGCGCGGATAGGTGCAATCCGCGTGTGCGTAGGCTGCGGTGCCAAGTGTTAAAACCAGCGTGAGCGGTATCCAAGCCTTCATCGGAAATCCTCTTTATCGGTATGAATGGGTGGTCAGAGCCTGACGATCTTACGGCCAAGGGCGAAGAGCCGCCAGCATTCAAGGCGTCAACTGCAAGCCTTTGATATTACGAAAAAATTAGACAAGGCGTGGCCTATTATGTTCCCGTAACCTACGGGCTGCGCGAGCTTAAGGGTCCGCCACGGGGAAATTGATGGGTTCAGCTATGCAGGAGCTGCTGGAAACCGAATATGCCTTCGCGCTGCTGGCGCGCGCTTCGGTCCGGTTGGCCTTTCTTGAGTATCTCGCCGAGGACTCGCTGGTCCTGCGGCCCGGCCCGGTTGCGGGACGCGCGTTCTATGCGGCAGCGCCCGAGAGCCAGGACCAGCTGGAGTGGTATCCGACGGTGGCCGACGTAACCGGCAGCAACGACTTGGGTTTTACCAGCGGGCCCTGGGTGTATACCTTGGCTGCGAGCGGCGGCCAATTCCACGGTCATTTTCTGAGTCTATGGAAACGTGAGGCCAGGGGCCTATGGCGACTGGAATTCGACGGCGGCATCTCACATGCGGCACCGGCCACCGTCGAAGGCAAACTCGTGTTCGACTCGACCTTGCCCGCCGAGCGGGAAGCGCCTCCGGCGAAGCTCGTCGCCGCGGACGAGCTGGGTCACACAATCGGCGACTTTGAAATTGCCGTTCAAAAAAATGGCCTGCCGGCCGGCTTGCGCACCTATGCGCGCACCGGGGACTTTCGGCTTTATATCGACGGCGAATTGCCGCTGCCGGTGGATGCTGCCATACGCCAACTAGATATGCGCCACGTCGCCGGATCTTGGAAGCAGGTCGCCAAGGGGCGCTCGGCCGATTCGATTTTGGCATACACGGTCGGTGAATTGGTTGACGCAAACAGCCGCGGCAGTTACGCCTATGCACAGATTTGGCAGTACGATCCTCGAGTCGCGAATTGGGGCCTGCGAATACTCCTACTGAGGCCGCTGGCGGCACCGGCACGAAAATAAAATCCTTTGATGTCGAATTGGAGGTTGCCCGCTCGACTACCGGACGGCGAATCACGCCGTCAATCAGGAGCTTGAAATGCAGTATTTATTGCTGATCTATGCCAACGAAGCGGACATGGCTGCCAGGAAAGAGGGCGCCGTTCAGTCGATGATGGCTGACTACGTCGAATTTACCAAAGGCATCGTCAAAGCGGGTCAATTCAAGGCAGGCGACCGGTTGAAGCCAACAACCACCGCTTCAACCGTCAGGGTACGCGACGGGAATGTCGCTGTTACCGACGGCCCTTTCGCAGAGACGCGCGAACAATTGGGAGGCTACTATTTGGTCGAGGCGAAGAATCTCGATGAGGCTATCGCCATCGCGTCGCGTATTCCCGGCGCCAAGCTCGGGAGCATCGAAGTTCGGCCTGTTTGGCCGGCGGTGGGCTAGCGCAATGGCCGCGGCGGAGATTCGGTAATGAGCTCCGCCGCCGTCGATGCAGTCGATGAAATCTTCCGTCGCGAAGGCGCGCGAGTGCTGGCGACACTAGTCCGCGTTCTCGGTGATTTTGATATGGCCGAAGAGGCGCGCCAAGAAGCGTTCGCAGCGGCGGTCGAACAATGGAATGCCAACGGGCTGCCCGCGAATCCACTAGCGTGGCTCATCCAAGCCGGCCGCAACAAGGCGGTCGATCGAATCCGGCGTGATGTAGTTTTCAAGACTCGAGTTCTGCGTCGCGAATTCGCCACCGCGGCAGCGGATGCTCAGGGCATTTCTGACGAACAGCGCGATTTCACGGTTGATGACGACCGACTGCGGTTGATATTTATTTGCTGCCATCCTGCTCTCAGAAGCGAGGCGCAAATCGCCTTGACGCTGCGCGAGGTTTGCGGACTCACGACCCAGGCCGTGGCTCGAGCTTTCCTGGTGAGCGACGAAACCATCGCGCAGCGAATCGTTCGCGCAAAAAGGAAAATCCGAGACGCCGGAATTCCATTCGAAGAACCGGAACCTGGTTTGTTTGACCAGCGACTGCAGGGCGTGCTGGCCGTGGTGTACAGTGTGTTCACGGAAGGCTATGCGGCCACGGCGGGACCCGATCTCGTCAACACGGAACTTTGCGCCGAAGCGATTCGATTGGGTCGGCTGCTCGATCTCTTGCTGCCGGAGAATCCGGCCATCATGGGGCTGCTCGCCCTGATGTTGCTGCACGACGCCCGTTGCAGCGCCCGGACTTCTCCCGAGGGCGATGTGGTATTGCTCGAGGATCAGGACAGGTCACGGTGGGATGAGGACAAAATTGCAGAGGGCCTCGGGCTGGTCGACCGAGCCCTGAACTCCCCTGGACATGTGAGCGCATACGCGGTGCAAGCGGCGATTGCTGCCTTGCACGTACGATCCGAAGGTAAGGAAACGACCGATTGGCGGCAAATCGTCGGACTTTACGAGGTGCTACTCAAGCTGCAGCCGACGCCGGTAGTCGAACTTAACCATGCCGTGGCTGTATCCATGGTCGATGGCGCTGAGCGAGCACTCGATCTCATCGGCTCGCTCGCCGCTAGAGGCGAAGTTAAGGCCTATCATTTGCTGCATGCGGCGCGCGGACGTTTGTTGCAGCAATTGGGGCGACACGCCGCGGCACTCGACGCCTATCGAGAAGCTCTCGACGCGGTATCCATGGAGCCGGAACGACGACTTCTAAGGTCGCGCATAGCGTCGCTGGAAGCGTCGCAGACCAAAGATTGAAAGGGCGGATTGAACTAAGGCGCGCCAGCCGGCTTTAGATTGCGAGCGTGCAAAGCCATTGCAATGAGGGCTGATCCGCCAAAAAACAAATTGACGCCTATCAGGAGGCCGATGGCCCACGCCGCGGTGCCCTGCAAACATGATGGAAGTGACCCCTTCCATCACCAAAAACACCGTCAATATCAGCGTCAGTGAAAGGGCACCTGAGAGCGGCCAACGGAGCAACACGACACCGGCGACGATTCCGAGAACTGCCGATACCAGCGACCACAAGAACCCCGGCGCTTGGCGCATTTTAAGGGTGGCGACCAAGCCCACGATGCCGCTCACCAGCAACAGCCAGCCGACGATGACCTCCACCGCGATCGTCGCGATCGGCGGCAGCACAATGGCTAAAATGCCGAGAGCGAGAAGGATGATGCCCTCGATCAGAAAAAGCCGCCAATGCGCGCCGACCGATTTGCCCACCGATGCTTGGATCTGCTCGATATCCAGTTTGCTCGTCCACATGGGTGCGCCTCCTTGTGGCGGGTCTCCCCATGTTACTGCGTTCACCGTCTTGCGTGTAACTACCCGGGCCCTCAGCTACACTGGCTGCCTGCGCCCGTAGCTCAGCTGGATAGAGTACCTGGCTTCGAACCAGGGTGTCGGCGGTTCGAATCCGTCCGGGCGCACCATATCTATTTGATCTTGACGTACACGCCTACATCGAGTTTCGGGGGGTAATGCAGGCGCTATTCATTCAAACAGGACTCTATATCCGAGCTGCATGTGGCGGTAACGGGTGCTCCGCTTCAAACGAACAAACTCACCTCGTGGCTCAGTTATATATAAAGGCTTTGCGGTGAAAAATCCTGCAAGCTCCATGTTTGAAAGCCGTTAAACGCAAACAGCACGCGAACCGCGGCCTGCGCCGAGCTCGAATCCACAGCTTGGGCGATGGTATCCAGGCCTAAGCCCGACGTAACGCAAAGCGGTTCGGTCCCGATCCAGGCACGTCTTAGGTGCCAGCGGACGCTGTGATGAGGGCATCGATCGCGGCGGGATCGACCGGTTTGGTGAGGTGATGATCAAATCCGGCGCGCTGCGCGCGCCGCTTATCATCTTCCTGGCCCCACCCGGTAAGCGCAACCAAGATCATATTTGTGCCCCACGCTTGATCTCGAATTTTCTGCGCGACCTGATAACCATCCATGCCTGGCATGCCAATATCCAGAATGGCAATGTGAGGACGGTGCGTGGCCGCCATTTGCAAGGCGTCCACCCCGGTATGTGCCAGATACACTTCGTGGCCTGACGATTCGATCAACATCGCCAAGCTCTCGGCGCCATCGACATTGTCGTCGGCGATCAGCACTCGCCTGATAGGATGTGTGACCGTGGTGTCTGACTGTGTTGATAGCACCTCCTGCGCTCCGCCCGACGTCACGCGTAAGCCTGGGAAAAGGACGAAAAATTCGCTGCCTCGCTCCGGCCCGGCACTGCGCGCTTCGATCCGGCCGCCATGCAACTCCACTAACCCCTTGACCAACGCTAGGCCGATGCCTAATCCTCCCTCAGATCGGTTTTGCTCCGGGGCCACTTGAGAGAACATTTCAAACACTTCGGTCAGCATGTGCGAGGGCAGCCCAATCCCGGTATCGCGGACCAGGAGGACGATGTCAGCGGAGGTCGTCCGCACTTCGAAGGTGATGACACCTTCGGGGTCGGTATATTTGGCGGCGTTTGTGAGTAAGTTGGTAGCGATCTGCACCAAACGAATGGGATCGGCTTCAACTTTAATGGGTTCGGAGGGCCACTTAAGCTTGAGGGTATGCCGCTTGTGGTCGATGAGCGGTCGCGCCGTTTCGAGCGCTTCGGCCAGCAGGCCTTCAAGGTTCACAACTTCTTTCTTTAGCCTAAACACGCCGCGGGTGATCCGTGACATATCAAGTAAGTCATCAAGGAGTGAGGCCATATGACGCACTTGACGCAAAATAATTAAACGACTGCGTTCATGATCTTCGTGTGAAAGCGCCGGCTTCGCGAGAAGTGTGGCGGCATTGCGGATTGGCGCCAGCGGATTGCGCAGCTCGTGCGATAGCGTGGCCAAAAAGACATCTTTGCGCGCATTCGCTTCGCGCAACGCGGCTTCTGCTCGACGCAGCTCGGAGATATCGGTATTCGTGCCAAACCAGCGGGTAACCTGTCCCGACTCACTTTTGATGGGCACCACTCGCGTGAGAAAGGGCCGAAACTCTCCATCTGCGCCTTTCAGGGGAAAAACCATGTCCAATGGGGTTTGGGTTGCGATGGAGTGCCGCCAGCGCTCGAGCACCGTTGGCAGTTCATTAGGATCATGCACCGCTTGCCATCCCCAGCCCTGCATCGTCTCAGGCGTCGTGCCCGTGTATTCATACCACCGTCTGTTGTACCAAAAAATGCCGCCGTCGGGCTTTGCCATCCACACGAGCTGATTCACGTTATCCGCGAGTCCCGTGAACTCATCGGCCGCCTCCCTATAGCGACGTTGACTCTCGACTAAGGCACGCTGGTCGGCTCGCTGCGCCGTTGCGTCTCGAAAGACCAGCACCACCCCCACCATCTTTTCGCCCTCCATGATCGGTGCGCCAGAATCCTCGATGGGTCGCTCAATCTGATCGCGGGCGATCAAGATGGTGTAGTTGGCAAGCCCGACGATCGTTCCCTCCCGCAGTACCTTTGCCACGGGGCTTTCCACCGCTGCCCGGGACTCTTCATTGACTATTCGAAACACCTCGTCGAGCGTGCGACCCTTGGCTTCCGATTCAGTCC
The DNA here is from genome assembly GCA_030775625.1 of Pseudomonadota bacterium. Lineage (GTDB taxonomy): Bacteria > Pseudomonadota > Gammaproteobacteria > Steroidobacterales > Steroidobacteraceae > Bog-1198. The sequence goes on from JALYIW010000210.1 coordinate 7,145, forward strand.
ATCCTGTTAGCGATTCCGCGATCGCGTTCATAAATTGCACGACACCGTCGGCGTCCGTCGAAATGACCGCATCGCCTACGCTGCGCAGTGTCGTTCCTAAAAGAGCTTGCGCCTCGTTTTTCTCCCGATGCGTGATCTCGAGCTTTTCTCGCTGTACCTCGAGTTCCTCAATCGTGCGTCTGAGCGTGGCATTAGCTTCCGCGAGGTCCGCCGTACGCGCCTCCACCTCGCGTTGCAGTGCTCGCGGAGATCGCAGCTTCAATGCAAGCGGAGTCAATCGAACCAACGTCACCGTCGTGGCCAATGACACAATACCGGTGACTAATTTGAGCGCACCGCTCAACCGATACGCCGGGTTCCAAACCGTCCAAATCTCCATGACGTGCGTCAATCCGCAAAGGAGAATAAAAGCGGCAAACATCAAAAAGATTCCGGGAAAGGCGATCTCCGTGTTTCGCCGCCGAACAAATGAAAACAGGGATACAGGAATAGCGAAGTACGCGACTGCAATCAACCCGTCAGACCCCACATTGAGCCACAACGTACCCGTCTGCCACAGATAGCAGTGACCATGCGGCATAAACCCCTGTGAAGAAAATAACCAAGGAAAAAAATCGCTCATGCATCCCTCACTTCGCCGGTTGGCGTCTGTTCTTTCAGCTATCGAGGCCCCTTGTCTGTGCCCACCGCCTCCAGCTGGATTATCTCATCCCGGGGAACAGTTTTCGATTTGCAGACTGTTCGAGCGGGCCAGTAGGGTCATTCGGCGTGAAGCCCTGGCTTGCGCGATTCGCTGCGATTGTCGCAGACTCCCGCTCGCGAAATGGCGAGGCGCGTCGCTCGCCTGACCAAGCGCTACTCTTCTTTCTCGGCGTCGTCGTCATGGGCATGCGTCTGCTATGCGTTTCCGGAGGCGTTCACCTATATCAGATCTGGGACACTGTCGCGCCTAGCAAAATTCGCAATCGCGTAAAAGATCCTGACCCACGCTTGCTGGCGGATGGGCGGCACACCTTTGGCATGCAGGTCGACATGCGCTGAGCGGAAAATACATAGGTGGGTCAGGGAGACCCCCGTCAAGGGAAGATCAGTTCGAGGCGTTTCGCGGCTTGAGCGAGCTAACAACCCCTCTCATTTTTTGCGCTCGTCAATTCCTTTCTCGCGCGGTCGCCCTGTGAGCCAGCGGCCAAGCTCCCTCAGATTGCGTCGGACTCCCGGATTTTTTTGACGAACGAGTTCGCCACTCTCATACGGGTTGTAGCCAAGGCGGGTCCCTGTCGCGTTCTCTTGACTCTCTGTATTGCGGGCTTCGGTTTCACTGGTGCTGGGGTCTGCTTGTTGGATGCTTTGCGGCGCTCCATCCCAGTCCGTTGACCGGCGACAATTAGAACTGCCGGCGGAAGAAGTAATTGACGCCGTGCAGTCCGTATTGTCGCCACGCCAGCTCGTCCGTTGCACGGTCCTTGAACGGGGCGGGCGCATAGGGGTCTGCGTCCTCAAGATCACCATACGGATGTTGAATCTAAACGGAATAGATCGACCCTAACCGATCTTCAATCCGCCGCCGCCTTTATGCGGTTACTTTCGGTCCGAGCAGAAAACCAGTCGAAGACATGTTTCGGCGTGAGAGGGCAGCTGAGAAGATAACCCTGCGCGTAGTCACAGCCTAGGGTCTGGAGGACCGCGAGCTGTTGGGGCGTTTCAATCCCCTCGGCGATCACTTCCAGTTCGAGGCCGTGAGCGAGGTCGATGGTTGATTTGACAATGAGCTGATCACGGTCGTTGCACAGCAGGCCCGCAACGAACGACTTGTCGATCTTGAGCCGATCTACTGCCAGTTTCTGAAGGTAACTCAAGGATGAGTAGCCGGTGCCGTAGTCATCGATGGAGAGCGTGATGCCAAGCGTTTTGATGGCCTGGAGAATGCGCATCGCCCGATCTGGATCACGCATAATGGCGCCTTCGGTGATCTCGAGCTCTAGAAACTGCGCTCTTATACCGCTGCGGCTGAGTAGGGTGCCGAGCCAATCCGGTAATTGCTCGTCCTGAAGGTGCCTGGCTGAAAGATTGACTGCCACTTTAAGTGGCAGGCCCCGCGCGTGCCAGCTTCTGCAATAGGTCAGGGCGCGCGTTAGTATCCATTCGGTCAGCGGTCGAATGACGTCGCTCGCCTCGGCAAGGGGAATGAATTCTGCCGGTGACACCGGGCCCAGCGTGGCTGAGTTCCATCGACACAACACCTCCACCTCCGCCGTTCCTTGTTTCTGAAGCGGTACCTTAGGCTGAAATACTAGATGTAGCTCATCCTGTTGGATGGCCGAGCGTAGCAGGGTAAGCATTTGCAGCCTTCGGGGGCTACGTGTGTCCATGGACGGGTCGAAGACCTGAACGGGCGTATGATTCCGCTTAGCTGCATATAGAGCTAAATCGGCTCGCTGTAGCAGCAAGCTAGGGTCCCTACCGTGCATCGGCGCAGTTGCGATGCCGATGCTGGCTCCGAGGGAGATCGGGATTCCCCTGATGAGGATCGGCGCTGACACCGTCGCGAATACTTGCGCGTGAAAAGACGCAATGCCGGCGGGCGGTTGCGCGGTCAAGAGGATGGCGAATTCATCGCCCCCCAAGCGAGCCACGCATGCGCAGTGCGCTGTCAATTCGATAAATCGCTTTCCGAGTTCCACAAGCAACGCGTCGCCCATGTCATGGCCCAGCGTATCGTTGACTTCCTTGAAGCCATCTAGGTCGAGCATGAGCAGCATAAGCGGCTTATCGTCTGAAACGCGATCGAGTTCGGCAGCCAGCAATTCGGCTAGTTTCAAACGGTTGGGCAAGCCGGTAAGGTTGTCGTGCATCGCTCTGTAGCGCAGTTCTTCTTCACGGCGTCGCTGGGCGCTGACGTCATGTATCGTAACCGCTATGACGGAGCTGTCTTCCCAGGCGAGATGTCTCGCGGACACTTCCACAGGTGTTTCCCTGCCGTCGACATGTTTGAACTCAACGCACTCGCGCAGTAATGCACGCTGCGGAGTGAGGTGGTTGAGCACCTCACAAAGCTGGGGCGCGAGGGCGTGCAACGGCATGCCTGAGAGAGTGGCAGGCTCGCGCTCAAGCAGACGGCCTGCCGTACTATTTGCCGTGCGAATAACACCGCTCGGATCCAGGGTTAACAGCGCATCTACGGATTCATCCACGATTTGGCGAAGCAGTGCATCCTGGTGCCTCAGCTTGCGGCTAGCTCGCCAGCTTTGCCACGTTTCCGTGTAGAGCATGCTAAGTGCGACTCCCACGAAACTGCATAAGACCACGGCGATGAAGGGGGAGGGTCCGGGAATCTGGTTGCCGAGGCCGTAGAGCAGGAAACTTGCGAGCAACACTACCGCGATCCACGCCCCCATGACCCATGGCAGGCGCCGCCATGATCCCTTTCCCATTGTATAGACGCAAAGCACCGCGCACAGCGCGAGGGCTGCGAGCAGTGCGTCCGCTTGGAGAGGGCGCAGTGGCGCTCGCCGGCCGCTTTCGTAGGCGATGGCCTGCAAGACTACGCCTGGTAACGAGCGGTACACCGGCACTGGCACGATGTCACCGAGCTCGATAGCTGTAGCGCCAACCAGTATCGTCTTGCCATGTAAATCAGGTGCGATGGCACCCTGCACGAGGTCGCAATACGAGTACTTTTGAAACGAGGTCGGAGCCACCCGGTAATCCACCGTCAGGACCGATCGCGCCGGTGCGCCGGTCAAGCGGCGCCAAACCGGGGGCGCTGATGTGGTTCCGATCGCATCCATATTAGGCACCTCGCGCACGAGGCCATCGCGGTCAGGAACCAAATTTACCGATGCCATCGATGCGTAGTGGCGAAATTGGGGGAGTGGTTCGCTCAGCAAAAGCGGCTTCGAATCCGCGCTCAGGGGTTGCCAGAATGCGGGCAGCACAACGAGGCCTTGCGCGCGCGCGAGTGCTTGAGCCAGTAAATCATCCTCAGAGGAAGTCGAGGATGAGCTGAAGTCGACGTCGAAGAACATGCGCCGGGCACCGAGACGCTGCAGTGTGTCGATCAAGGCAGCATGTCGGCTGCGTGGCCAAGGCCAAGAGCCCAGCTCGTGCAGGCTACGGGCGTCGATTTCCACGATGACAACATCGGAGCTGATGACGTTCGAAAATAGCCGTGTGCTGTCCTCGACGAACGCTCGATCGAAGGGCCCGAGTAGACCCGTCGCGTAACAAAACGCAGCAATGGCAAAAGCGCCTAACGCCGTCAGTGCGGGCGGGAGAAATTTGTGGGTATTTTCCCGCCTGCTGGGTGCTGACACGACTCGCGTCTAATGCTTGGGTTTACCGTGGCCGAGACACTTTCCGAGGCCGGTCCCATTGCTCTTGCCATTGCAACCGACCACTGGCAATACCGATCCGCCGTCGCTCGATGCGGACGATTCATTGTTGGAGTTACCGCCCGACCCAGAATTATTGCCGCCGGAGGAGGCGGATGAACCGTTGTTGGAGTTACCGCCCGACCCAGAATTATTGCCACCGGAGGAGGCGGATGAACCGCTGTTGGAGTTACCGCCCGACCCAGAATTATTGCCACCGGAGGAGGCGGATGAACCGTTGGTTGAGTTACCGCTCGAACCAGAACTATTGCCGCCGGAGGAGCCGGAAGAGGCAGATGTGGGCGTTTGGTTCGATCCGCTGGTGCTGGAAGATCCTGAGTTGCTTGCGGAACCGGAATTCGACGTGGATCCGGATGTAGGCGACGCGGGCGCTCCTGACGTCGTAGTTGTCGAGGGCCCGTTACTCGAACCCGAGGGGCTTGAATTGGCACTGCTAGAGGCGGAGGGGTCGCCCGCCGGTACATTGGTGCCGCTCGAGGTTGTGCCTCCCATTGCACTACCGGTCGAGCCACCGTTGGAGGGCGGTGTAGAACTCCCACTGGCAGAGCTTCCGGAGGCGCTGCCGGCATTTGGGACCGTCGGTGTGGTCGAGGCATGAGCAATGGACGCGGTCATTAGTGCGTGTTGTGCCGACACCGCAGCACCAACTTCTGCCAAATCCCGAGTTACAAGTGCAACCTCTGCCGCATTCACCCCAAGGGTCACCGGCGCCTCAGCCTCAGCACTGCTATTCCTCATGTTCCCCGGCGCTGCTCCAATTGGGCTCACCTCGAGCGAATTTTCCCCCGGGCTGTGTCGGATGGACTGATTGGGCTTGAGCAATACATGTTGGCGCACGCCGGGGGCGGAGACATCCAGTGAGCCCTCCATGAGCGTGACGCTGGTAGCACCTTCTTCAACTGCCACCGTGAAGACCGTGCCTTTGACGACCGAGACAAGATAGGGGGTCTCGACCGACATGGGTCGGCCATGTCGGGATTGTATGTTGTAAAGCGCGGAGCCAGCGCTCTGCAAGTAGCGATCAACGAGGCTTCCCGAAGGACCTGTGTCCGGAAGCGCGACGGTTGAATTCGGCCCGATATGAACGAGCGAATCATTGTCCTTAAGATCGAGTGTGCCGTCGGCGCCTGTTTTGATTTGCGCCGGCAGAGTAAGGTGAGTCGAAGTGCTTACCGGCACCAGATGATTGCCCTGTGTGACGATCACGTTGCCACGGCTTGAGACAATGGTGACTTCTGTCGCATGCGCTCTTTCGCACAATGCGAGTACGAAACTCGTTGCTACGAAAGACAGGAAAATGTGTACTCGCATGCGTGGCTCCCTATTAGATGAGATAGGGTAATGAGTGAAGACTCACAGTTACCGTGAGCCCCGTCACGGGCAGCTAAGGCGCTATGCAATAAAGCGAATCGGCGCACGGATTGCGCCGACCCAACAGTGAAAACTAAGCACCGGCAATAGATTCCCGGATTATGCAAAAGACGCTGCTGCTTATAATTTTCGTCGCGATGATCCTGGGCGGGCGCTTGGTTAGGGCCGATCCCAGATCCGCGTTATTTACCGGGCCATATATTTTGGGCAGCTCGGTGTACAGCGCGCGCGATTTCGCGCCCGATATCGCCGCGCATGTCGGGCGGCCTACCTCCGCCGCCGTGCTCGAATCATTACGAAGTGCTATCCGTAGCCGGTACACGCGTGACGGCTATGTCACACCCATCATTTCCGTTCCCGCCCAGGACCTGGAGTCGAATAACCCGCGGCTCATTATTCACGAAGCCCTGATCGACGATGTTGAAATTCGCGGTAATGCAGGACCCTACCGAGCTCGAATTGACCAACTCGCGCACGAACTGCAGCGCTCGAAGCCGTTGCGCAAAGCACTGGTGCGCTCAGTTTTGAGCCGCATCGGCCAGCTGCCAGGTATCACATCCAGGCCTCTGTTCGATCAGCGAGCCGATGTCCCGAATGGATTCCTGCTTGTCCTGCGAGTTGAATACCGGCCTTTGACCGGAAAGATAGAGTTGAATAATGGCGGTACCCGCGGTCTTGGGCGCGAACTGTTGACGGCCGCTCTCGAGGCGAACAATATGCTCGGCCTTCAAGAGCAGTTGCGGCTCAGTGGCACCGTCTCCTCTCACCCGAGTCGCTACCAATACGAGGAGGCGCGCCTTGCGCGACGCTTCGACAAGACTTTGGTGTTCGCAGACGTGAACGGCTCTATGGCGGTGCCGGAATTGGACAGTCACTTTCGCGACGTGCACGTCAGCACGGGCTTAACGCAGCAGGTTCAGGGGGCGGGCGCTCAGCTGTTATCCATTGGGGTGTCCTTGAATGGGGATAACGCTTCTATTCGCGATTCCAGTGGTATGACGTGGATAGAGGATCACGAGCGAAACATAGCAATCGGTTTAACCTTTACGCGCAACGATACCTCACCCGATAGGCTATACCTCGGCGCGCAGCGAGGCTTGGATGTAGCAGGCAGCCGCATCAACGAGGGCGCGAATGCAGACATAGATTCGCAATACACGAAGTATCAGCTGGAGGCGGAGAAAATTTTCTCTTTGGGCACTAGCTGGAGCTTTCAGATCGATCTTGACGGGCAGGTCAGCGCAGCGGTACTGCCGCTGCTAGAACGGTTCACGTTTGGTGGCATTGGTTTTGGAGCCGCATTCGATCCTGCAACCCTTTCCGGCGATTCTGGAGCCGAAGTCAGCGCGCAGTTCGCGCATGTCATTCGAGTCACTGGCGGACAGCTCCAATACCTGCGCGTCTATGTTCGGTCGGACACGGGTTTTGCCTGGAACAATTCCCCATACTTTTATCATCGAGACGATGCGACCTCCGCTGGCGGCGGTGTACTGGCCCGTTGGACGCACGTGATCGCGACACTGGAGGTGAGCACGCCGGTTGTACAACCAAACGATGTGTCTGCGGCGCAATCGGTGCGCACATTTGGTTCGGTGACCTACGTTTTCTGAAATACTCGGCCGTTGGTTGACCTCTAGTAAGCACCATGCCTGCCGTCCTGCGCATTAACGAATTCGATTTTTAGGCACGCCGATGACTGGGCGGCGCCGCAACGCAGGTGGAATGCGAGCGGGGAACTCACCACCATTCTGCGGGAGAGAAGCATCCACGAGTTCAAACCTTCGAGACTCCTTATATGCAATTGCTTCTCATTACGGTTCATGAACACTCCACGCCCTTCCGTGGCATTGTGCCGTAGGTAGGCATCGGAAGCGACTCGGTCGTCCCGTCAAGCTCTGCCTGTTCTGCGCGTGCGAGATAAGTGGCGAAAACTGCGGGACTGCATTTATGCAGAACTGCGCGTAACGCGTTTTCGCTCACGTTTTCCGGCAATCTTAGGAATCCGACAAGGTTGAGGCGGAATTGCATGAACTTGCTTTTGTCATAAAATTGTCGGCCGTTAGTGAAGTCCACCATACCCGCCCTCCAGTGTAATTATGACGCCAAATTAAATGGGTAGCGTTGAGGCCGATATCGGAAGGCGGCCGAACGTGCTGTAAGCAATCGTGCTACGTCGCCTCGTGAATACATCGGTGCGCCTGATCGCGCAGGTCTAAGCGGCAATCATTTGGGGTACGGGCATCGGCTGGGCTCGTCCTTTTTTGTTGATCGCCTTTTGATCCTGATCTTTTCCCGGGCGCCAGGTGGGGGCGGCAATGCGAGTGTCAATCTCGATTCATAAGTTGATGTTTGTATGATTCCGTCGTTGATAGGTGCAAGTTTAAGCATCGCTTCACCGTGCGCCGTCAGTGCGCGCTCGCGCTGCTGAGTCTGGAAATAGGCGTAGCCTGCGGTAGTCTTTGGGTCACGGTGTTTGAGGATCTGGCCGACCAGGTGGAGTGACTCGCCCCGCTGTACCAGCCAGCTGCCGACGGTTCTGCGCAGATCGTGTAACCGCACATCGTCAAGCTAAGCGGTTTTACGAACGCGAGACCATGTTCGCCGCAAGCCGACCAAATAAGCGTCTGTTTTTTTTCCGCAAATGATGTGAGGATTATTATCGATCTGCGTGATCAACGTTGGCGTAAATGATACAACTGGGACAACTGGGAGGCGTAGTATAGACAAGACAGTTGGGCGGTCTCGAACCAGGGTGTCGGCGGGGTAAATCGGTCCTTCACGCACGGTACGTGGAAATCGTGTTGTTGATTCAGTTGCCCGCGAAAGGCAAACCATTACTCGATCTTGCGGTTCTCGCCAATTATAGCGGCCGGTGTTCCCGTTACGGCAGCGGTGACGGCCGCGACGATATAGGAGATTCGCCCTGGAGCAATCCAATATTCCGCCCGCTCTATATTGACACGCAGCAGAGCCAGTCGTTCGTCTTCTGGGCCCTGCGGATAGTAGGCACGTTGCTCGATCCTCCACAGTTCCTTTGCTCTTTGGGCATCGCGCATCAGACGAGCTGAACCAGTCACGGCGACATACACATTTTTTGCAGGATCTGCGTATCCCAAACTCACCCTCACGTCGTGATGCAGCTCGTCTACTTTGGGGCTACCCCAGTCGGTAAAGAACCATAGTGTTCGATCGGCTTCCACTTCCAATGTTTGAATCGGCCGGGTGTGGAAGCGGCCATCGCGATCCGCTGTTGTAAGAAGGGCAACTCGAATACCTAGAATGAGCTCGCCCAACTTGGCCAAGTCACCAGGGTCCGAGGAGGACGTCAGCTGAAACATCTTCAGATGGTGCGCCCACCTCTGTGAATGAACAAGCGCGATTGTGGGAAGCAAGTTCTGGAAAGCTGACGTAGCCCAGAGCTTGACGAAGGTTTGAAGTCGCAACGGAATAGTTTCCGGGATCCGCCGGCCATGCCCACCAATAGCATGAAGAGCTGCGGGTATTTCAGGGATAGGGTGTCGTCGAAATGGAGTCTGTACGCTAGACTAGACCCGCTGTCCGGACAAGGCTGGTGAAGTGCTTTCAGGAGAGCAAGCTGTTTGTTCAGAGAAATACGGGAGATTGCTTCATGAATCCGAGCCTTATTACCGGGATGCTCAAGTCTGGATGGCTGTACTTCGTCGGGATGATATTGATTACCTCGGCGTACTGGCAGAGCGCTTTCACCAAGGTGTTCGACTTCGCAGGGGGTGAGGGGGAAATGGCGCACTTCGGTCTCAACCCGCCCGCGTTCTTCGCCGTCGGCACGATCATCATCCAGCTCGGCGCCTCGGCCCTGATGATTTTCGGCAAACGGCTGGTGTGGCTGGGAGCCGGAATTCTGGGGGTATTCACCTTCGCAACGATTCCCATCGCCCATGCCTTTTGGAAATTCCACGGCCAGGAAGCATTCACGGAACGGATGTTCACCAACGCGAACCTCACGATCGTGGGCGGACTGATTCTGGCCGCGATTGCAGCCGAGCTCAAGTACGGTCCCTCCCGTTAGTTAAAAGTATCCGTTACTTCGACATCTCGCTCGGCCGCAGCCCGAGAGCGAGCAGCGCACCCAGCAGAGTGAGCAGCGAGATTTGAATCCGGCCCGCTTGGATCCAATCAAACTGTTTGACAAGACCGCCCATCAAGAACCCTCCGAACGCTGCACCGGCGTAAAGGGTCGTGACGAACATACTCGAGCCGCGACTTGAAAGGCTGCGGCGAAGTGACTTGATGTGAGCACCGGCGAGATTGGTATAGAGCAC
>JALYIW010000211.1 GCA_030775625.1 Pseudomonadota bacterium
GTGCAATAGGAGTCCTCATCATCCTCCCAATTGGACATGAACAATCCTTGCACGGGCTGGCCGGCGCGCAGCAGCAAGAGGGCCGCTACGGCGGAATCGACGCCTCCTGACATGGCGATGATGATGGGAGCTGCGGAATCAGGCATCGCCCCATTATACGGGGGTCTGCGCTGCGCCGAAGACTACATGAGCATTTGCCGCATTTGCGATTCTTGCATGCTCGTTTGCCATACCTCGTCGAAGAAGTTCAGATAACGACGCACCACCCCAGGATCGTTCATATCGGAAATGCCGTCCCATCGATCAGCTTGCAGCCGATAGACCAGCGCTTTGTCATCGGCAATGATGAAAGCGCCGGCGCTTGCCGCATATTCCGGGCTCATGGCGCGCAAATCGATACAGCTCGTCAACCGGCGCGCGAGCGCCAGAAAGCGGTTGTTATCGACCATGGCGCGCGATGGGTCTGCGAGCAGCACCCGAACCTTGGCATAGGATCGGGCCAGCACCAGGCGTTTGATGGCCTCGAGAAACGGCTCCTCGCCATAGATCAATGGCTCGAGATCTTGCGTGAATATCGACAGCAAACGCTGCGCGGACTTGGCAACTTTGAGGCTGGCCTCGCGGACCTCGGGCATGGTGCTCAGAATGGTGCGGGTGCCCGATCCCGCGGGCAGGTTTACACCCGCGCCCGGCGCCGTGTCTGCGGCCGGTTTACCCCGGTCTTGCGTATTTCCCGCCATATCTGACTGCCTCAACTGAGGTTTACCGGGATTTTTGCCCGACCTCGCGTAATTTGAGCCCGATAGTACCGGTTGACTTCCATTCCGCCGTGCCAACTACGTCACGTTTCGGACTGCGAGATGCCCAAAATAGCGGACTAACGCTGCCATTCGCGCTCGGCCAGCATCGGTGCCAGACCCAGGTAGGTTGCGGGCGTGAGCTGCAATAGCCGGGCTTTTTCCGCCGGCGGCAGCTCCAGGGACGCGATGAAGTCGCGCATGGCGGCGGCGTCGATGGCGCGGCCGCGCGTGAAGGCTTTGAGACGATCGTAGGCCTGCGGAATGCCGTGGGCACGCATCACCGTTTGCACGGCTTCACCCAATACCTCCCAAGCCTTATCGAGGTCCTCGGCGACGCGCGTAGCGTGGAGTTCGATTTTATGCAGTCCCGTTTCGAGCGAGCGATAGGCCAACACCGTATGCCCGATCGCCACCCCGATATTACGCAGCACGGTGGAGTCGGTGAGATCGCGCTGCATGCGCGACACCGGCAGCTTGTCCGCAAAGTGACCCAGCAAGGCATTGGCCAGGCCCAAATTCCCCTCCGCATTCTCGAAATCGATCGGATTGATTTTGTGCGGCATGGTGGAGGAGCCGACTTCGCCCTCGATCAGGCGCTGCTTGAAGTAGCCGAGTGAAATATAGCCCCACATGTCGCGGGCGAGATCGAGCAGGACCGTGTTGGCGCGCATCAATGCGTGGCAGTACTCGGCTATCCAATCATGCGGTTCTATCTGGGTGGTATACGCGTTTGACGTAAGGCCCAAAGACGCGACGAAATTCGCGCTGAACTTCAGCCAGTCGACGCCGGGCAATGCAACCACGTGAGCATTGAAATTGCCGACCGCGCCGTTCATTTTTCCCAAGATGACAACGCGTTCGATGCCGGCGCGCTGAGTCTGAAGACGCGCCGCGACATTGGCTAGTTCCTTGCCGACGGTGGTGGGCGTCGCGGTTTGTCCGTGAGTGCGCGCCAGCATACCGACCGCTGCGTGCCGGCGCGCCAAGGAATCGAGTAAGCCGCCGAGGGTATTAATAGCGGGCAGCAACACCGTTGCGCGCGCGTTTTTTAACATCAATGCGTACGCTAAGTTATTGATGTCTTCCGAGGTGCAGCCGAAGTGCAGCCACTCGATGTCCGTCGCCGCCGCGCCGCGCGCCTGCAACTCCCCGCGCAGCCAGAGCTCGACCGCTTTCACGTCGTGATTCGTGCGGGACTCGATTTGCTTGATCGCCGCCACGTCGGTGTCCGCCGGATTGTCGGTCAATGCCGAGATGCGCCCGAGCGCCGCGCGCGGCAGCTCGCCGAGAGCGTTCGCGGCAGGTCCCGCGGCGAGCGCCAAGAACCACGCACACTCGACGTGCACCCGCTCGCGCATCAGACCTGCTTCGCTGAACAAATAGCGCACCGCGGCGAGTTTGTCCGCGTATCGGCCGTCGAGGGGTGAGAGGGCGTCAGTGGATGGCATAGACATCGGAGGCTGCGGTCGCTTTAAGTGTAGAATTGCACGATATTACCGTAAACAACCTACCATCAGCGGGGCAAGACGCGATGCCATCGACCACTCGCGTCGAGCGCGACAGCATGGGTACACTCGAGGTGCCCGCGACCGCCCTATGGGGCGCTCAAACGCAACGCGCCCTGCAGAACTTTGCATCCACCGGCCTGCGCATGCCCCGGGCTTTCATCCGGGCATTGGGACTGATCAAATACGCTGCGGCGGGCGCCAATGCCGAACTGGGCGATTTGCCGCACGAGATCGCACAGGCCATCCAAAAGGCAGCGCTGGAAGTGATTTCCGGCCGCTACGACGATCAATTCCCGGTGGACGTATTCCAAACCGGGTCGGGCACCAGCAGCAACATGAATGTCAACGAAGTGATCGCCACGCTGGCATCGCGCGCAATGCCGGCCGCGGTGCACGCCAATGATCACGTCAATATGGGACAGAGCAGCAACGATGTGGTGCCCACCGCGATTCACGTCGCGGCATCCCTGCTGCTGCATGAACATTTATTGCCCGCGCTCGCCCTCCTCAGTGCGGTATTGGCGCGGCGGGCGGCTGAACTGACTGACGTCGTCAAGACGGGCCGCACTCATCTGATGGATGCCATGCCCCTCACCCTGGCGCAGGAGCTGGGCGGGTGGCGAGCGCAAATCGACAATGCGGCGCGACGCTTGACTTCGGTCGCTCCGCGACTGTGTCAATTGGCCCAGGGCGCAACAGCAGTCGGTACCGGGATCAACGCCCGTCGTGAGTTCGGCGCGGTCTTTGCCCGGCATCTTACGTCGCGCGCGGGAATCGTCTTCAAGCCCAGCGACAATTATTTCGAGGCGCTGTCCAGTCAGGACACCGCGGTTGAACTGTCCGGCCAAATGAAGGTCCTTGCAGTCAGCCTGATGAAAATATCGAACGATCTGCGTTGGATGAACAGCGGCCCCCTGGCCGGCTTGGCAGAGCTCGCGTTGCCGGCATTGCAGCCGGGCAGCAGCATCATGCCGGGGAAGGTGAATCCGGTCATCCCCGAATCGGTGATGATGATGGCCGCGCAGGTGATCGGCAACGATACCGCCATCACCGTCGCCGGCCAGTCGGGAAACTTTCAACTCAATGTCATGCTTCCCCTCATCGCTCACAATTTGATTCAGAGCCTGGACCTGCTGGCGATCGCAAGCCGCAGCTTGGCGGAGCGTGCGCTGGCCGGCTTCGTCGTGAATGCAGACCGGCTGAACGATGCACTGGCTCGCAACCCCATTCTGGTCACTGCACTCAATCCGCTCATCGGCTATGAAAAAGGCGCCGCCATCGCCAAGCGCGCTTACGCCGAGGGCCGTCCGATTCTCGACGTGGCAGCGGAAATGACGGAGTTGAGTGTCGAGGAACTGCGGCGCCTGCTCGATCCTAAGCGCTTGACCGAGGGTGGCATCAATGGGGCCGGTTCTCCCGCGCAATGATGGATTCTCATTACACCAAAGCCCAAATCCGCGAGGCCCTCGAGCCACTGCCCTCGCGGCCGGAGGAGGACATGCAGTGGTGGGCGGGCGCCACGGCCGAGACCGTGGCCCGGACACGGGCGTCACTGCCGACCCGGCGGGTGCCGGCCGCCGTGCTCGTGCCTCTGGTGGAGCGCAACGGCGGATTGACCGTGCTACTGACCGAGCGCGCCGCGACTCTGAAGGCTCATGCCGGCCAGATCAGCTTCCCGGGCGGGCGCATCGAACCGGACGACAAAGATGCCTGGCACGCGGCCCTGCGCGAGGCCTATGAGGAAATCGGTTTGCTGTCGAGTTTGGTCGAGTTCGCAGGATACCTACCGGACCACGAGGTATTGACGGGTTTTCGCGTCACGCCGGTGGTTGGCTTCGTCAGCCCCGACTATAACCTGCGAATCGCCGCGGCCGAAGTCCACGATGTATTCGAAGTGCCGTTGGATTTCATCCTCGACGCGGCGAACCACCGGCCGCGTCAACGCACTTTCGCCGGAATCACCGTCGAGGTGCACGACATTCCCTACGGCGAGCGCAATATCTGGGGCGCGACGGCCGGCATGTTGATGACGTTTCGCCATAGGCTGCAGTCTCGAGCAAGTCAAACGTGATGACCGGCTCCCGCCGGCCGCCCGAGTCCGGGCAACTGCGCGAATTGCTCGGCATCATGGCGCGCCTGCGCGCCGTCGATGGTTGCCCGTGGGATCGAAAGCAGACTTTTGCGAGCATCGCGCCGTACGCCATCGAGGAAGCCTACGAGGTGGCGGCGGCGGCCGAACGCGGCGACATGCATGATCTCAAGGATGAACTGGGCGACCTCTTGTTCCAAGTGGTATTTCACGCACAGATTGCCAGCGAGGCGCAGCTCTTCGATTTCGACGCGGTGGCGGGCGCCATCTGCGATAAGCTCCTGCGTCGTCATCCGCATGTCTTCGGCGCCACCGAGGCATTGTCGGCGGCGCAGCAGAGCGTGCTTTGGGAGAACATCAAAGCGCAGGAGCGCAGCGCGTCGTCCAGTCATTTGTCCGGTGTGCCGGCGGCGCTACCGGCACTCATGCGCGCCTGCAAAATCAGCAAACGCGCGGCACGCGTCGGATTCGATTTCGAATACCCCAGTCAGAGCGCCGATAAGGTGGCCGAAGAACTTGCGGAGGTTCGCGATGCCGTCGCGCAACACCCATCGGTCGAGGCGTCGCAGCAGATTTTCGAAGAAATCGGCGATCTGTTGTTTGCTGCCGCCAATCTCGCGCGCAAACTCGATGTCGATGCCGAGGCGGCGCTGCGTTCGGCCAACGCCAAATTCGAGCGGCGCTTTGGCGCCATGGAATCGTTGGCGCTCGAGCGGGGCGATGTATTTGCCGACTTGGACCTGGCCGCTCAAGAGAGGCTGTGGCAAGAAGTCAAGCGTGGCGAGTGATTGCAAATCAGACAGTAAAGCGAATCCCTTGTGCCAGAGGCAGCTGTGAACTCCAATTGATGGTGTTCGTCTGCCGCCGCATGTACGCCTTCCAGGAATCCGAGCCCGCTTCGCGGCCGCCGCCCGTGTCCTTTTCCCCGCCGAAGGCGCCGCCAATTTCGGCGCCCGAAGTGCCCAGGTTCACGTTGGCAATGCCGCAATCGCTGCCTTCCGCCGACAAGAAGCGCTCGGCCGCTTGCAGGCGATCGGTGAACAGCGCGGATGAAAGCCCGTAGGGCACGGAATTTTGCATCGCGACCGCTGCATCGAGGCTGTCGTAGGCAATGACATATAAAATCGGCGCGAAAGTTTCGCTCTGCACAATCGTCATCGCCGCGGTGGCGCGAATGATGGCAGGCTCGACGAAATTGCCGGGTCGGTCCAAGACTCTTCCGCCATATAGTAGGACTCCACCCTCCGCCTGGGCGGCTGCAATGGCCGCGCAGTAGCGTGACACCGCTGCCGCATCGATCAGCGGCCCCATCAGAGTCTCACCGGACAAAGGATCGCCGATGCGAACCTGTGCATACGCGGCGACCAAGCGGTGTTCGAGTTCGCCCGCGCGTGAGCGGTGCACCAGCACCCGACGCGTGGTGGTACAGCGTTGACCGGCGGTTCCCACCGCGCCAAAAACTATCCCGGGCACCGCCAAGTCGAAATTCGCGCTCTCGTCGACGATGACGGCGTTGTTGCCGCCAAGCTCCAGCAGGCTTTTGCCAAGTCGCTCGGCCACTTTCACGCCGATTCGCCGCCCCACCTGCGTGGATCCGGTGAACGACACCAGGGCTACGCGTCGATCGTCGACGAAGCGCATCGCGAGATCGGTTCCGGCATCGATGAAGGTCTGGAAAATCGCGGGTAAAGAATGGCGCTCGAGCACGCGATTACAGATGTGCTGAACGGCGAGAGAACACAGGGCGGTCTTGGGCGAAGGCTTCCAGACCGTGGCATTGCCGCTGATGGCCGCCAGAAAGGCGTTCCAGGACCACACCGCGACGGGGAAATTGAATGCCGATATCACCCCCACGACCCCGAGCGGATGCCACTGTTCATACATGCGGTGTTGCGGCCGTTCCGAGTGCATGGTGAGGCCATACAACATGCGCGATTGTCCGACGGCGAAATCGGCGATGTCGATCATCTCCTGCACTTCGCCGTCGCCTTCGGCTTTGATTTTGCCGCTTTCCATCGACACCAAACTGCCAAGCGCATCCTTATGCTTGCGCAATTCCTCGCCCATGAGCCGCATCGCTTCGCCGCGCTTGGGCGCCGGAACCCGGCGCCAGAGGGCGGCTGCCGCCACCGCGGCGGCCATCACCGTTTCATAGTCGTCAATCGTCGCGCCGCGAACCTGGGCCAGTCGCTTGCCGGTCGCTGGATTGACGGAGTCGATCAAGGCGCCGGTGGTTTGCGTGCTCCAGCCCCCGCTGCCGCTCCAGGTTCCGGGGTTGATGTCGAGCAGCCCCAAGGACTGCAGGGGGTCATTGCTGTTCGTCATGGTCACGTTTCCCGAGGCGAAGAGGCCGGCCAGCCTTTAGGGGGCGCATTTTGACTTGGGAGCGTCGACAACGCTAGCATTCACCATGTCGAAAAGTCCCGCCTTGACGAACTGGCATCCCGCCAGTTGGCACAGCCGTCCCGCTACTCAGCAACCTAAGTACGCCGATCCGCAGGCGCTGCAACAGGCGGTGGCCTCGTTGAGCCGCTTGCCGCCCTTGGTGGTTTCCTGGGAGATCGAGGCGCTGCGAGCGAAGCTCGCCAAGGCGCAGCGCGGGGAGCAGTTTCTGCTGCAGGGCGGTGATTGCGCCGAAAGCTTCGAGGACTGCGAATCGGACAATATTGCCAGGCGCCTGAAGATTCTGCTGCAGATGAGCTTGGTGCTGTTGCAGGGCTTGAAAAAGCCCGTCATTCGCGTCGGCCGGTTCGCGGGCCAATATGCCAAGCCGCGTTCCGCCGAGACCGAGACGCGAGATGGCATCACCTTGCCCTGCTATCGGGGAGACAACGTCAACCGGCCGGGTTTCACTGCCGCGGAGCGCGAGCCGGATCCGCAACTCTTGTTGCGCGGTTACGAGCGTGCCTCGCTCACCCTGAACTTCGTGCGGGCGCTGATCGACGGCGGTTTTGCCGATTTACATCATCCCGAGTACTGGGACCTTAGCTTCCTTCGCCACGCGGAACTGCGCGACGCTTACCAAAGGATAGTCGACTCGATCGGTGAATCGCTGGATTTCTTCGAGTCGATGAGCGGACAGCGAGTGCACGCAGCGACCCGTGGAGACTTCTACACCAGCCACGAAGGACTGCATCTGTTGTCCGAACAGGCGCAGACGCGCTACATCGAGCGCCAGAAACATTGGTACAACTTATCCACGCACATGCCTTGGGTAGGCATGCGCACCGCCGCCATCGATGGCGCCCACGTGGAATACTTTCGCGGCATCGCCAATCCCATCGGCGTAAAAGTCGGCGCCGCCATGAGCGCCGAGTGGCTGCAGGAATTGGTTCACGTACTCAATCCCCAGAACGAGCCCGGGCGCTTGACCTTCATTCATCGTTTCGGTGTCAAAGACATCGAACAAAAACTTCCCCCCATGATTCGCGCCGTGCGCGCCACGGGCTCCCAAGTATTGTGGGTCTGTGATCCCATGCACGGCAACACCGAGACCACTGCGGGCGGTGTCAAGACGCGTCGGTTCGATAACATTCTCAGCGAAGTCGACGCGTCGTTTCGCATTCACGAAGAGCAAGGCTCCATGCTCGGCGGCGTTCATGTCGAACTCACGGGGGAGGATGTTACCGAGTGCATCGGCGGTGCGCGCGGTCTGACCGAAGCGGATCTGGCTCGCGCCTATAAATCGCCTGTGGATCCACGCTTGAACGCTGAGCAGGCGCTGGAGTTGGCGATGCTGATCGCGCGCCGCGCCGGCGCCAATCGGCCAATAAAATATCCTTCAAAATCAGATAGTTAAAATGCCTGTTTGCCTGCCTCGGCGCAGGTGTTATTCTGCGGGCGAAGCCTACCCGCCGCTTGCGATTATTCGCTCTCAGGCCCCAGCTTCTTGAACGGCAAGCACACAAAATTTTGCTGATTGCGGAATCTTTCGGCTCTGCAATCGATTTGTATCTACCCCTTAGGATGTGGGGGCAATGGTTCTTTTGCGCTCGGGTTAGTCCAAAGTCCAAGCGCGATCGATGGCGGGCTGCGCGGAGTTTCCGCGCAGCCCGTTTTTTGTTTTGAAGATCGCGTCGTGCGCGGCGCTTCGCGGGACATGAACAGCATCTTCGACATCAACTGTAGGCGCTGCCCGCGCCTCGCCACCTTTCTTGACGCAGTACATCGTGAGGAACCGGACTACTTTTGCCGTCCGGTGCCGCCTTTCGGCGACCCCGCGGCCCCGCTGTTGATCGTCGGATTGGCGCCGGGCATGCACGGCGCCAACCGCACCGGACGAGCTTTTACCGGCGATTATGCCGGGATATTGCTATACGCCACCTTGCACAAGTTTGGGCTTGCCACCGGCGCCATCTCCACTGCCGCCGCCGACGGTCTGGAACTCGTAGGCGCACGGATCACCAACGCGGTGAAATGCTTACCGCCGTTTAATAAACCTTTACCGTTAGAAATCAAGGCATGTAACGATTTTCTTCGTGCGGAACTTGAACAAAGCCGCGAGGTGCGCGCCATCCTGGCTCTGGGGACAATTGCGCACACGGCCGTACTGCGGGCGCTCGACCTGCCCGTGGCTCGATATCGGTTCGCCCATGCGGCCGAGCACTCCTTGCCCGCTGATCGAGTGCTGCTCGATTCATATCATTGCAGCCGCTACAACACCAATACCCGGCGCTTGACGACCCCGATGTTCGAAGCCGTGGTGTCCCGGGCGCGTGATCTCGCCGGCGGCGTGTCGCCAGCGCGGGCTCGCGAGGCGGCGGATCCGGCGCCTCGCGCCTCCTCGCCATGACCTCTTTGTCCGACGCATCGCCGCCAGCGCTCAAATTCGACGCCAAGTCCTTCGTCGATAGTCTGCCGGCCCGCCCGGGCGTGTACCGGATGCTGGATGCAGCCGGGGTGATCCTCTACGTCGGCAAGGCGCGCAACCTCAAAAGCCGCGTCGGCTCGTATTTCCAACCCAGCAATGTGCATCCGAAAATTCAGGCTCTGGTGCTGAAGACCGTGAACATGCAAGTCACCATTACCAATTCGGACACTGAAGCGCTGCTGCTGGAATTCAATCTCATTAAAAAGCATCGGCCGCGCTTCAACGTGGTGTTGCGAGATGACAAGAGTTTTCCTTATCTGCATTTCGAAACCGATCACGAGTTCCCGCGCTTGACGTTCTACCGCGGTTCGCGCAAGGAGCCGTGACG
>JALYIW010000212.1 GCA_030775625.1 Pseudomonadota bacterium
CCGCAGCCGCGGATGCGGCCCCGGGAGACTTCAAGACCTTGGACCAAGAAGTGCAGGGGCTGAAAAAAGATGTCATCGATCTGAACAAGGACCTGTTCGTGCTCGAAGAAGAACTGCTGTTTCCGGCGAACACGCAAGTAGCCGTCTACGTGTCGATGGACGTAGGCACATTTTTCGCATTGGATTCGGTCACCGTGAAAATCGACAACAAGGAAGTCAAAAACTACTTGTATACCGTACGTGAGGCCGAATCCTTGCTCAAGGGTGGCGTGCAGCAAATCTACCTCGGCAACTTGAAAGTCGGCAAGCATGAATTGGTGGCGTTTTTCACCGGCAAGGGGCCGGTCGAACGCGACTACAAACGCGGCGCCACGATCAACTTCGATAAAGGCGTGGGCGCCAAGTATCTGGAGCTCAAGATCACCGATCGGGTTGCCAAGCATCAACCAGAGTTCGCCATCAAAGACTGGGAATGATGCGTGCATCGCGTGACTAACAAGCTTCGGCCGCTGATTCTCGGCGGGTTCTTGCTGGCATTGCCGCTGGCCGTGTCTCAGGCAAAGAACGTCACGCCGAATCCGGATGGACTCGCGCCGCAAGACGTGCGGGATCTGGCTTACGGCGATGTCCTGTTCTACTTCTATCAGGACGACTATTTCGATTCCATCACGCGTCTGCTCGCCGCTCGCGAATTGGATCGGATACCGCACACCCAGGGAGAAGCGGAGCTGCTCTTGGGAGGCTTGTATCTTTCGCTGGGCGAACACGTCGAGGCCGGCAGGATTTTCGAGGCGCTGCTGCAGCAAAACACCTCCGAGGCAGTGCGCAACCGGGCATGGTTTTATTTGGGAAAAGTCTGGTACCAGCGCGGCTACCTGGGCGACTCCGAACGCGCATTGCGGCAGGTCTCGGACAAGATCGATCCACGCATCAACGCCGAGCGCTATATGCTGCTCGCGCAATTGATGATGCTACAGGGTCGCTACGATGACGCCATCGCGGCGCTGAGCAACTGGCACGGTACGCCCGATTGGACTGCCTATGCGCAATTCAACCTGGGGGTGGCGCTGGTGCGCAAGCAGCGCCTTGCCGATGCCATACCGTATTTGGACAGGGTGGGGCGAATAGAGACAGGCAGCGAGGAACTGTTGTCTCTGAAGGACAAGGCGAATCTCGCCTTGGGGTTTGCTTTGTTGCAGAGTCAGCGCGCAGCGGAAGCGCGCCCCATTCTGCAAAGGGTGCGTCTGGAAGGGCCTTACTCCAGCAAGGCGCTGCTGGGAGTGGGATGGGCCGAGGCGGCACTCGGGGAATTCCGCCGTGCTTTGGTGCCCTGGCTGGAACTTCGCAGACGCAACATGCTCGATTCCGCCGTTCAGGAGTCCTTCCTCACGGTACCCTATGCCTACAGCCAATTGGCGGCCACGGGCCAAGCCGCCGAGTACTACAACTCCGCGATCGATTCTTTCGATGCCGAACTCAAACGCATCGATGACTCGATCGAGGAGATTCGCAGCGGCAATTTACTGGACCGTCTATTGAGCGACGACAAGAAGGCTGCGCTGACGTGGTACTGGCAATTGACCACGCTGCCGAACGCGCCGGAGTCGCGGTATTTGTATCAGCTGTTGGCCAGCAATGATTTTCAGGAAGGCTTGAAGAACTACCGCGAACTCAACTTCTTGAGCCGTAATTTGGACAATTGGCGCGCCGACGTGGCAGCTTATGAGGACATGCTGGATACGCGGCAGAAGGCTTACGACCTGCGGGTGCCCAAGGCCGACGCGGTCATAGCGGCCACCGATATCGATGGTTTGATGCAACAGCGGGTCGATTTCGAATCGCGCATCAATGAAATCGAGAAATCCAACGACGTCGCAGCCCTCGGAACGCCCGAGGAGCAGAGGACATGGGCGCGATTGAAGCGCATCGAAGAGTATCTGGCGGCCCATCCTGACGATCCGGGCCTCGCCGAGATGCGGGAAAAACACCGCATGATGAAAGGAGTCATGCTCTGGCGCCTGTCGCAGAGCTTCAAGGCCAGGTTGTGGAACGAGCGCCATTCAGTCAAGGAACTGGAAGCGCAACTCAAGGAGACGCAGCGGCGGTCGGTTCAGGTGAAGCAAGCCCGCGGCGGGGTACCGGGCAGAACGGATGCCTATGCCGCCCGAATCGCGGCAGTGAGCGCGCGCATCGACCAAATACAACAGCGCCTAGCCGCCGTGTCCGCGCAACAGAATGCCTATTTGCAAGCGCTTGCCATTCGCACCTTGGAAGGCCAGAAACAGCGCATTTCGACCTATCAGATCCAGGCACGCTACGAATTGGCGGCGATCTATGATCACGCCGCGAACGATAAGCCCAAGGCGAAACCATGAAATGCTCGTGGGGCGCAACCGGCTTGATCGGCGCCGCAACATTAGCCGCGACCACCACGGCGGTGCTCGCCGCGACTCTCGTGGCCTCCTCGGCGAACGCTGCGTCCAAGCAGGCCATCACCATCAAGGACCTCGACGCCGAGCCGGTTGATGTGAATATGGATCCGCCGAAGAACGTTGATGCGGCCAAGACCATGGACAGTTACAAGCGCTTTCTCGATTTGAATGCGGGAGACGCCTCGCTGCGGGCCGAAGCGTTGCGGCGGCTGGGCGACTTGAACCTGGAGAGCTCGGAATCCGAGCGCATCGAGCGCGAACTCGTGACCAACGAGGGATTGCGGGCGAGCGAAGCCATTCACCTGTATTCCGCTCTGCTGAAGGCTTACCCCAAGTACGAGCACAACGATTCGGTGCTGTACCAGCTGGCGCGAGCCTACGAACTGAACGCGCAGCCCGAGAAGGCGCTGCCAGCGTTGGACCAGTTGGTGGCGAATTATCCGAACAGCCGTCTGATCGACGAAGCGCAGTTCCGTCGCGGCGAACTGTTATTTTCCGCCAAGGAATATGCGAAGTCCCAGACGGCTTACGAGGCGCTCATCAAAACGAGCTCGCCATCCGCTTTTTACAACCAGAGCTTGTACAAACACGGTTGGTCCCTGTTCAAGCAGGGCGAGAACGAGCGCAGTCTGCAATCCTTTGCCGGGGTGCTCGACTCGGTGTTGGTATCCAAGCGCGATCCCTCGGCGTTGATCGAGATCGAAACCTTGACTCGGGCGAATCGCGAACTGGTCGAGGATACCTTCCGGGTCATGTCGATTACTTTCTCCTATCTCGAGGGACCGAAGACCATCGATGAGTTCGTGAAGCATCGCACGCCGCCGGGCGGGCTGCCTCGGCCGTATTCTTATTTGTTGTATGCGCGTCTGGGCGATCTATATATGGAAAAGGAGCGCTACACGGACGCGGCGGATAGCTACCGCGCTTTCGTCACGCAAGATCGCAACAATGAGAAGGCGCCGCTGTTGGAGATGCAGGCCATCGAGGCCTATTCAAAGGGCGGTTTCCCTCAGCTCGTGCTGCAGGGCAAAAAGGAATTCGTCGACAACTATGGTTTTGGCACCGCCTATTGGCGGGGCCGCGATGCCAAAAACGAGCCGAGAATCGTGGAAGTGCTCAAGACCAGTCTCAAGGACGTGGCGCAGTATTATCACGCACAAGCACAGCACAGCAAGAATGTGGCCGACTATCAGGAGGCGGCGAAGTGGTACCGCAGTTATCTGAGGTCCTTTCCGGATGACCCCGGATCGGCGGTGACGAACTACCTGCTCGCGGATACCTTGTTCGAGAGCAAGCAATATCTGGATTCGGCCCAGGAGTACGAAAGCACTGCCTATCATTACGGCGGCCACGAAAAGGCGGCCGCGGCGGGTTATGCCGCCATCATTGCCTACGGCAAGTATGAAGAGACTCTGACCGGGGAAGCCAGGGCCGCGGTACAGGGCCGAAGCTTGGATAGTTCATTGAAATTTGCGCAGACCTTTCCCACTCACCCGGAAAGTGCGCAGGTGCTGACCAAGGCGGCGACGGAGCTGTATGCGGCCAAGGACTATGCGCGGGCGATCGGGGCTTCGGAAGCGGTGCTGGCGCGGCAGCCTGCGGCGGAGGTCGGCAAACAACGGATTGCTTGGACCGTCATCGGCAACTCGAACTTCGATCAAGGGGTGTTCGAGAAGGCCGAGGCGGCCTACGCCAAGGCGCAAATGCTCATGGCTGCCAACGATCCCGAGCGCGCCGTCATCGTCGAACGGCTCGCGGCATCGATCTACAAACAGGGTGAACAGAAGAGCAAGTCCGGCGACAATGCGGCTGCGGTCGAGGATTTTTTACGCGTGTCGGCCCTCGCACCGACCTCGAAGGTGCGCGCGAACGCCGATTTTGACGCAGCGGCGTTGTTGATCAAGGACAAGCAGTGGGACCGCGCCATAGTCGTATTGGAAGGTTTCCGCCGTAACTTTCCGCAGAGTCCGCTGCAGCAAGATGTGACTCGCAATCTTGCGGTGGCTTACGCCGAGTCGAATCATCCCGGCGCAGCCGCTGGTGAATTCGAGCAGATTGCCCAGTCGCCGACAGAAGCGCCCGAGGTGCAACGCGAGGCCACGCTGCAGGCCGCCGATCTCTACGACAAGTCCGGCAACACGGCAAAGTCCCGCGCCATGCTCGAAGCCTTCGTGAAGCATTTCCCGCAGCCGCTGGATCAAGCGATGGAAGCCCGCAACAAATTGAGTTTGATCGCCACCAAGGCGGGCGAGGCCAATGCGCGGGATTTTTGGTTGAAAGACATCATTGCCGCCGACAGATCTGCCGGAACGGCGCGCACCGACCGCAGCCGGGCGCTCGCGGCCAAGGCGACTCTGGTTCTGGCCATTCCGGCGCGCGAGGAATTCCGCCGCATCAAGCTGGTGGTACCCCTCAAGAAATCCCTGGCCGGGAAACGCAAGGCCATGGAAGCGGCGCTCAAGGCGTACGGACAAGCGGCTGACTACCAGGTCGCCGATGTCACTACCGCCGCGACTTTCGAGAGCGCGGAGCTTTATCGGCAGTTGGGCAAGGATCTGATGAGTTCGGAACGCCCCAAAGGTCTGTCCAAGGATGAATTGCAACAATACGATGTTTTGCTGGAGGAACAAGCCTTCCCATTCGAGGAGAAGTCGATCAAATTGCATGAGGTCAACGCGGCGCGCACCAAAGACGGTACGTATGATGAGTGGGTGCAGAAGAGCTTTACCGCGCTGGGGCAACTCAATCCCGGCCGTTACGGCAAGGTGGAGATCGGTGAGCAGCAAGTCGACTCGATCCGTTAGCTTAAGTGTGCTTGCGCTGCTGGCCGGCTGCCATAGCGCGCCGCCGCGCGCGTCGCATGCGGCTGAGCCGCTGCAAGCTTCCGAGGCTGCGCCGGTCGATACAGCGAACGTCGCCACCGCCGCGGCACCCGCCCCGCTGGCGCCCATCCCTGAGCGTGCCGCCCAACAATATTCGCAGGCGTTGCAGCTCATGAAATCCGGCCGCGACGCGGATGCCGAACTCACGTTCAAGCAATTGGCCGTCGCATATCCGCAGTTCGCGGGGCCGCCGGTAAATTTGGGGCTGCTGTACCTTCGCGATTCGCGTTTGACCGACGCCGAAGCCGCCTTCAAATCGGCACTCGAGCGAAATCCCGCGAATTTAGTCGCCGGTAATGAACTCGGCATCGTGCAGCGCAAACTCGGAAAATTTGCCGAAGCGGAAGCCACCTATCAGCGTACGATAGCTGCTGACCCGAATTACGCACCCGCCCATCTGAATCTGGGCGTGCTCTACGATTTGTACCTTGCTCAGCCACAAAAGGCGCTCGTCGAATTTCAGCGCTATATCGAAATTGCCGGCGACAACAAACAAGTGGCCGGCTGGGTCGTGGAATTGCGCAAACGCGTCGGAAGCCCCGCGGCAACGCCCAATAAGGATCAGCCGGCATGAACCATATGCGCAACGCCCTTGCATTGATGGCTGTTTGTTTCGCGTGGGGGGCCAAGGCCCAGACGTCGCCGGCGCCCGCACCGCTGGTCCCGCCGGCACAGGCGGCCGCGCAAGCCCCGCCCGCACAGCCGCCCCCACCCGGGCATAAACCCACCGCGCAATCCGAGGCGGGCGAACCTCGAGCCGACACATCTCTCGGACCGCTGCCGAGTGCACCGGCGGCTCCCGCAGTGCGCAACGCAACACCTGCGCGCGCACCCACCGTGTCGAAAACCGCCTCGCCGGTTGCATCGGCCGCTGCCCGGCCGGTCGGCAGCGATCGGCTCGAGCTCGGCACGGCGACCGTCACGGGTAGCCAGGAGCAACCAAAAGTCATGTATGTCGTTCCCTGGAAGAGTGCGGATATCGGGGATCTGGCGGGAAAACCCATGAACAGTCTGGTGGACGAGATTTTGGCCCCGGTCGATCGCGACGTATTCAAACGGGAAGTGGTCTATTACCAGGCCATGCAAGCTGCCGGGTCGCAAAATGCTGCGCCGGCCCACCCGGCGCAGCAGGGTGAGAAGTGAGTCATAGCCGATTTTACCGAATCTGGTTGAATCTCAGGTTCAGAACGGACGAGCATTATTTAGGAGCGCGCAGATGAATTTCATGAATTCGGTGGTCAATTTCTTCAAGGACGGCGGCTTGTTCCTCTACCCGCTGGCTCTGATATTCGTCGTCGGGGTATCGATCGCCATCGAGCGATACGTTTATTTGACCCGGGAAACGCTTCGCAATCGCAGCCTCTGGGACGAGTTGGTGCCGGCCTTGAGCTCCGGCAACTTCAAGCAAGTGGTGGCGCTCACGCAAAATTCCAAGGCATCCATCGCCACCATCCTGAATTACGGCGTGGCCCGCGTGGCGAGCGCGCGCCGCCGCGACGACATCGAAAAAGCCATGGATGAAAGCCTGCTCGAGGTCATTCCGCGAATCGAGAAGCGCACGCACTATTTGTCATCCCTGGCGAACGTGGGCCTGCTCATAGGCTTACTCGGCACCATCACCGGCCTCATCGGCGCCTTCAGCGCCGTGGCTACCGCGAATCCCGCGGAGAAAGCCAGCTTGTTGGCCGCTGCGATTTCAGTCGCGATGAACAACACCGCCTCAGGTTTGGGAGTTGCGATCACGCTGCTCACCGCGCACATGTTCCTGGAATCCAAGAGCACGGCGCTGATCGACAGCCTGGAAATCGCCTCGGTAAAGTTTTTGAACTCAGTCACTGAGCGCCAATCCGATCGGCCGGCGCATGAGCCTACTGCTTCGGCCGCCACTCGCGCCCCGGCTGCGGCCCGCGGCAGCATCTAGATTTAGGTCATGAAATCGAAGTCTGCTCGCCTCGTCCGACGCAATCATGCCCGCTATCACCGGGGGCGTGATGATTTGAACATCGTGCCGATGATCGACATGATGGTCATATTGGTGTTTTTTTTGATTTTTACCGCGGTGTTTTCCAAGACGAATATCCTGCAGCTGAACCTTCCCGCGAGCAGCACCGCCGCTCCGCTCGATCTGCCAAAAGGGCTGAAGCTGGAGGTCATCATTCGCCCCGATGATCTTGTGATCAATGACCGCAATTCGGGTCCGCTCAAGACGCTGCCGAACAGCGCGGGCGGCTACGATCTGGCCAATCTGTCGGAGTTCATGCGGCGGGTCAAGTCGCAGTACCCGCAGATGACCGACGCGACGATTCTTCCGGGGCCGGCCGTGTCCTACGACACTTTGGTGCAGGTGATGGACACGGTTCGCATGTATCAGCTGCCCGTAGCGCCCTTCTCGAAAGCGGAATTGTTTCCCGACATAGCCATCGCGGACGCGCCGATATGACCTCTTATCGAATCAAACGTCATCGCAAGCGCAGGCATGGCGGCAACCACTACGTGCTCATACCATTCATCGACATGATGACCATTCTGGTGGTATTTCTGCTCGCGCATACCGCGGAAGTGGATATTCTGCCGAACACCAAGAACATTTCGATTCCGCAGTCCTTATCGGACCGCAAACCGAGCGCGGCAGTGGTCGTGATGATCACCAAGGACGCCGTGTTCGTGGACGGCCAGGTGGTCGGCTCTTTGAACGACGTCGTCTCCAATCAGGGACCGTTTTTCGCTCCGCTGAAAAATGCCTTGATGGCGCAAAACAGCCGCAGTCTCGGTGGGGCAGACGGCACTGATATCGCCAAGCGCGAGGTCACCATCATGGGCGACAAAAGCACTCCATACAGCGTGCTGAAAAAGATCATGTTGACCTGCAGCGAAGCGCAGTACGGCAAGGTGTCCTTCGCCGTGGTTGAACGCGAACGGGCGGCGACTTAAATGGCCATCGCGAATCCGGGGCAACGCGTCAATACCGGGCTTGCGCCTTATTATCGGCGCTACGAATTGCCATGGTCGCCTTCGGAGGAAATGGAACGGCGCTTCCGCACCATTTTGCGCAATCTAGTGATCGTCTTCGCGATCATCGCAATCATCATGCCGTTTCTGCCGCGGCATCAGCTGGTCGTGAACACTGATTCTCTGCCCGAGCGAGTGGTGCAGCTGGTAATGGAACCGCCGCCACCGCCACCGCCACCGCCACCCAAGCCTGAGAAGCTCGTGGAAAAGTTACCGATCAGCAAGACACCCACGCCGCCCCATCCCGTGGACCCGCGCGTGAAGGCGTCGAAGAGCGGTCTGTTGGCTAATCTGGACGACCTTGCGGCTCTGCGCGATGAGGTCGATTTGGACAAGTTTGCCAAGAATCAACCGAAGACCACCGATCCCGGCGATGTCAGCGTGGTGCAACGGAACATCATCACCTCGAAAGCTGGAGGTACCAGCGGCGGCATCAGCGCCCCGACCAGCAGCGGCCTTGCCGCGGGGTCAGGCTCGTTGCGTGGCATCTACACGACTCAAGTGAAAGACCCCAATCTGGGGGCTTCCGGTCATGCCGCGACCCGCGCCGGCGGCAGCGGCAAAGCGTCCCGAAGCGCGGACGAAATCGCGTTGGTGTTCACCAAGAACAAGGGCGCCATCGATGCGATATATGCGCGGGCGCTACGTGACAAACCCGAGTTGCAAGGCAAGGTCGTGATCGAATTGACGATCTCACCCGCAGGCGACATCACGGGCGCGCACATTTTGTCGACTGAACTCAACGATACCGAATTCGAGACCAAATTGCTGGCGCGCATCCGGTTGTTCAAATTCGATGCAAAGGATGTGGCGACTTTGACCGCCACCAAACCCATTGACTTCCTCCCCGCCGGATGAATGTTCAATCTGAAATAGAGTTCTTCAGCGACCTCGGGCCGGTCGACAAGGCTCGATTCGTCAATCGCTTGATATTTGAAATTGCCGAAGAAGCCAAAGTCGGCTCGGGCGACGGCAACGATGCGATTCGGCTGCGTTTCGCCAATGAAATGAATCAGCGGTTGGCACGCTTCTGCTATCAAATCCTCGGGGAGGACCCGACCCGCCCGCAGGATGATGTCATGATCCGGATGCTGTTGGGAACGCGTGGCGACAAGAATGCGCAGCGCATCATGCACAATGCCTATCGCCGAGTGCTCACCGGGTTCGAGAGCTTCGATACCACCGTGTTGCTCAATCCGCACTGACCCCCTGCTGGCCTATGTATCGCCAAAGCATCCAATTTCCCGTCAAAGACGCGGCGTTGCGCGATGACGTGCATGCGCTCGGCGAGCTGATCGGCGAGACGCTTCGCGATCAAGGGGGCGAGGATTTCTTCAAGCTCGTGGAGGGCGATCGCGTGGCGGCCATCGCCCGCCGTGAAGGAAATGCCGCGGGCGAAATCGAATTGCTGCGGCTTACCGCCGATCGGTCGCCGGCCGCCGCAACCGACCTCACACGTGCCTTCTCGGTATGGTTTCAAGCGGTGAACGCGGCTGAGAAAGTGCATCGCGTGCGCCGCCGCCGTCAGTACCTCAATGATTCGAGTACTTCGCAGCCGGGCGGCATTGCTCATTGCATCGCGCGCTTGCGGCGCGACGGAATATCGCTGCAGCACGCGCTGGAATTGATCGCGAGCATGAGCATCGAGCCGGTGTTCGCGGGGCACCCGACCGAGTCGACTCGCCGCACCATCTTGCGCAAACAGCAGCACATCGCCCACGACTTGCTCGATCGACAGAATCCCACGTTGACGCCGGCGGAGTTGCAGGCTTTATGGGCGCGGGTGAGGCTCGAGGTGACGAGCATCTGGCAGACGGAGGAGCATCCCCGCGAAGGGTTGACGGTGGCCGACGAGCGCGAACACGTGCTGTTCTACTTGATCGATATTCTGTACCGCGTGGTGCCGCTATTCTACGAAGAGATCGAGGCGGCACTCGCGCACGCGTATTCGGTTCCGGTCGAATCCCTCGATGTTCCGCGGATCCTGCGGTTCGGCTCCTGGGTGGGCGGCGACATGGACGGCAATCCGGATGTGCACGGCAAGACGATTCGCGAGACTCTGCATCGGCATCAGCAGGTCATCGTATCGACTTATTTTACCGAATGCGGACAGCTGGCGCAGTCCCTGAGCCAGAGTGCGAACCGTGTCGGCGTGAGTGCATCGCTCGCGGCACGCATCGATTCATACAGCGCCATTTTGCCGGGAGCCCAGGCATTGGCGCCGGCGCGGCACGATCGCATGCCGTACCGGGTGTTCTTCGGTCAGATCGGCGAGCGCCTCAAGTCGACCTATGAAGGCCGTCCGAACGCCTATCAGAATCCCGACGATCTCCTGGCGGACATTCAGCTGGCTGCCGACAGCCTCATCGAGAATCGCGGGCGTCACGCCGGGTATTTTCTGGTGCGCCGGTTCATGCGGCGCGTGCGAACCTTCGGTTTTCATCTAGCGACATTGGATGTCACCCAGCATGCGCGTATCCACGATGAGGTGATCGCGCAGGGTGTTGGTATGCCGCAGTGGCCCGCGCTTCCGGCGCAGGAGCGGCTAAGTCAATTGCGCGAACTCCTTGCGCGGGACCAAGGTCCGACTGCCGCCTTCGATGCCATGGGTCGGCGCAGTCTATGGGTGTTCGATGCCATCGCCCACGCGCGGCATAAATTCGGCGACCGCGCGATTGGCGAGTACATCGTCAGCGGCGCGCAGGGGCCTGAAGACGTGCTGGCCGTACTGCTGCTTGCGAGATGGGCCGATATCACGGACAAGCGGACGGGAGAGTGTCCGCTCGATGTCGCGCCGCTGCTCGAGTGCATTGCGGCGCTGGAGCGAGCGGGGGAGGTGCTGAGGGAGCTCTATTGTGAGCCGGCCTATAGGCATCATCTGGCGGCGCGCGGCAATCGTCAAATGGTGGTGATTGGATATTCCGATTCCAATAAAGAAGGCGGCATTGCGGCGTCGCGCTGGGCCTTGCAAGTGGCGCAGGTCCGGCTGCTCGAGGCTGCACGCGAAGCCGGCATCAAGATTTTGATATTTCACGGACGCGGCGGCACCCCGGCACGCGGCGGGGGGCGTACCGAGAGCCTGGTGGAAGCGGTTCCGGACGGCGCCATACGCGGCGTTCTGCGGCTGTCAGAACAAGGGGAGGTCGTCAATCAAAGTTATGGTTTACGGCCGATCGCAATGCGCACGCTGGAGCGCACTTTCGCATCCGTCGCATTGGCAACGGTGAATGCGGGCGCAAGGCCGACGATTGCTGCGGCGCAAATGACGGCAATGCGCACGATTGCCACGCGCAGTCTGGCCGTGTATCGCGACCTGGTGTTCGGTAGGGCGGAGTTCTTTGAATATTTTCGGTTGGCCACGCCGTTGGATGTGATCGAGCGCATGCATATTGGATCGCGCCCGGCCGTACGAGCCGGCGGTGCGGGGGTCGAAGCGCTGCGGGCCATCCCCTGGGTCTTCGCCTGGACGCAAAGTCGCCACATGCTACCCGGATGGTTCGGGTTCGGCAGCGGACTGCAGGCCGCTGTGGAGCAGCATGGCGAGGCGGTGGTCGGCCAGATGGTAGCCCACTGGCCGTTCTTCGGACACCTCCTGGATGACGTGGAAGCCATGTTGGCGGGGACGGATCTGGAGATTGCGAGCCATTACGATGCGCTTGCCGGGAACCTGCTGCGAGTGCAGGCCGAGCCCATCCGCAAGGAATATGCCCTGACCGTAGCGCATGTGCTGAAGCTGCGCGGCTCGGTGCGGCTGCTCGACAGCGACCCCACATTGCAGCGTTCGATCAAACTGCGCAATCCGTATGTCGATCCGATGCATCTCATGCAGGTGGATCTATTGCAGCGTTGGCGCAAGGCCAAGCGCGAAGATGAGGCTTTGTTCGGGGCCTTGCGCGCTACTATCAGCGGCATTGCGCAGGGGCTGCAAGCCACGGGCTAGCACTCCGGGACGTTGACGGCAAGTCCGCCTTGGGACGTTTCCTTGTAGATGGTCGACATGTCGAGGCCGGTCTGGCGCATGGTGGAAATCACTTGGTCGAGCGAGACCTTGTGAGAGCCATCGCCGCGCAGCGCCAATCGCGCGGCGTTGATTGCCTTCACCGATCCGATGGCGTTGCGTTCGATGCATGGAATTTGCACCAGGCCGGCAACCGGATCGCAGGTCAGGCCGAGGTTGTGCTCCATGCCGATTTCGGCGGCGTTTTCGATTTGTTCGTTACTGCCGTTGAGCGCGCAGACCAATCCCGCCGCCGCCATCGAACAAGCGACGCCGACTTCACCCTGACATCCCATATCGGCTCCGGATAGGGACGCGTTTTGCTTGTACAGCCAGGGAGCCATATAGTTGCGCCGAGATTTGCGCCGTGCGCATCAACAATCCTCGCGCCTCGAGCAACTCGACGAAACGCCGCGCGGCGTTCATCGGACCCATGGTGTGAGAACTCGACGGGCCTATGCCGATTTTGAAAATATCAAACACGCTCAAACTCATTCGTCGAACCTGAAGCGGTGTGAAGTGGATCGATCATACGCCGCGCGGGCGATCGGCGTGGACCGGCCAGGCTATGCCGGCGCACAAGTGCTAGAATGGGGCGAGTAACAAGATACATTTGGCTTTAAACGGAGAGTTCCATGCTTCGCTACTTATCGCTCCTTGCGGCTGTACTGCTCACTTCGACGATTACGGGTAATGGCGCGATTGCCGCAGGCGTTCCAAGCTATATCGCAACGGCGGTCGGCGACGGCGCTCGGCCCGATGCCGACAAGCAGCGCGACGCGAATCGCAAACCGGCGGAGACCTTGGAATTCGCGGGCGTCAAGCCGGGTGAGCAGATTGCCGAATATTTACCCGGAGGCGGATACTTCACGCGCATCTTCAGCAAGGCGGTCGGCGCCAATGGTCAAGTCTATGCGTTGGTTCCGGGGCGTGCGGCCAAGGCGCCCGCTGACATGCCGGCCAAGGCGCCCGCTGACATGCCGGCCAAGGCGCCTGCTGACATGCCGGACATGGCGGCCAGAGTAAAAGCGATCGCCTCTGACGTGAACTATCCCAACGTGACGGTCATCGCCGCACCGTTCGCAAAACTCGCCGCGCCCGTGCCGGTAGACATGGCGTGGATTTCTCAGAACTACCATGACTTGCACAACTTTCCCGGCGTCGACGTGCCCGCGTTCAATAAAATGGTGTTCGACTCACTGAAGCCAGGAGGCACGTATATCGTGCTCGATCACGCCGCGGCGGCGGGTTCCGGCGCACGCGATACCGGGACTTTGCACAGGATCGACCCTGAAACCGTGAAGGCCGAGGTGCTGGCGGCGGGCTTCGTGTTGGTCTCCACCAGCGATTTGTTGAAGCAGACGGCGGACGACCACACGGCCAGGGTTATCGACCCGGCCGTGCGCGGCAAGACCGATCAATTCATCTTGAAATTCCGCAAACCCGCCAAAAATTAAAGGCGGGGGCGGAGTAGCCCCCCTACGCGGGGGCGCAAGAGCCCCTACGGTGCCGGCTTAAGCCGCCGGGATCGAACTCCGGGGCCCATTTGCTGTCAACCGAAGGGGGTCTTGAGCGTTGATAGCAATAGGTACAAGGATCGGAGCACATGAAATTGGCAGCATTGCGTTTTGCGATTCCGGTGGCGGCGGTGGCGCTGTTGACCGCCTGCGTGACGCCCCCGCCTCGCACCTATGCGGTTCCGGCACCGCCGCCGCCGCGAGTCTTCGTTTATCCTGCCCACGGCCAAAGTCCAGAGCAAACTGACCGGGATCGCTATGAGTGCCATGTCTGGGCAGTCCAGCAGAGCGGCGTCGATCCGAGTCGCTCCGACGCCAATGCCTATGAACGGGTTATCGTTCAGCCCGCCAATCCGCCGGGGTCCGCAACGGCGGCGGGCGCCATCGGCGGCGCCATCCTGGGAGCCATTATTGCCGGTCCCCGTAACGCGGGTGCCGGTCTGGTACTCGGTGGTGCCACCGGCGCCGTCATCGGCTCTGCGTCCGACGCGGATGCCCAGGCGCAAGCCCAGCAGATGCAGCAGCAATACAACCAAAGCACCGCGGCTGGGCGCGCGCGCGCCAGTACTTATCGGCGCGCCATTGGCGCGTGTCTCGTAGGGCGCGGATATTCCATCAGCTGAGCGGCGTTCCGATACCACAGTGGTGCATGCTATGACTCAAAAATTGAAAATGACCATGCTGCTGTCGGCGGCGATGTTGCTGTGGGGCATACAAGCGAACACCGTGGCGGCGGCGGATGAGCATGATCGGGACCGCGCTGAGCATGATCGTGGCGGGCCCAGTGAGCATGATCGCGGACGCGCTGTACCGCGGCCTGACGCCCGGGGGGCTGGCCCTGGCCGGCCTGACGGTGGGCGGTCGGGTCGGCCAGAGCCCACGTTCGCGCCAGGACGCCCTGGTGGTGGGAGTCCCGATCGGCCAGAGCCCACATTCGCGCCAGGACGCCCCGGTGGGGGGGGGCCTGGCCCCGGACGCGAGTTTTTCGACGGCCGAGGTCAGGTACTCGATGGTCGGTATAACCACGGCCGGTATTACCCCCCGGTCGGGACAATGTCGCGCTCGTTGTCGGGCGAGTACCGCCCGTATTATCGGGGTCAAGATCGCTACTATTTCAATGGCGGCATTTGGTATGCGCCGCGCGGCCCGGGTTTTGTCGTGGTGCGGCCGCCGTCGGGCCTGGTGATTTCAGTGTTGCCGCCGTTTTATTCGACGGTGTGGTTCGGCGGCACTCCCTATTATTATGCGGACAACGTTTATTACACCTGGCAACCGGATCAAAACGGCTATGTGGTCGTGGATCCGCCACCGGATGCCGACACACCGGCGCCACCACCGGAAAGTGGACCGGAAGATCTCATGGTTTATCCAAAGAACGGCCAGACCAAGGAGCAGCAGTCAGCCGATCAGTTCGAGTGCCATAACTGGGCGCGCGGCCAGACCGGATTCGATCCCACCCAAGGGCCGGGCGGTGGTGTGCAGGGCGACGCGGATGCAAGTCGCAACAACTACAACCGTGCGATGTCTGCTTGTTTG
This sequence comes from Pseudomonadota bacterium, assembly GCA_030775625.1. Lineage (GTDB taxonomy): Bacteria > Pseudomonadota > Gammaproteobacteria > Steroidobacterales > Steroidobacteraceae > Bog-1198. Next base: position 15,374 of record JALYIW010000212.1, read on the forward strand.
CAGGGACGGGGTTACCAAGTTAACTAGGAGTTGCCGGCGATGTCGCCAATCTGCGTCGTGAGCGCAATCCTACGCGGGGCGCGGTGGGTCACCGACAGTGCGCGTACGCGCCCACGGGCATAGTGGAGCTAAGACTTGCTGCTTCGGAGGAATTGCCGCCATGCTGACCGCCCGCCCGAATACCGGTGTTCAAAAAAGAGACTTGCATGTGGGGGGTCTGGGTAGCAGTGCTTCCGGCGCATTGGCCGCGGTCACTGATCCCGTCATCGATGCCGTCGATTCCTGGCTGATTAAAGTTCGTGATACCGCGCGCGACGCGGACGACTATGTGCACAGCAATCCCTGGGCTGCATTGGCCGTGGTGGCGTTGCTGGGAGTGAGCGCCGGATATTTACTTGCACGGCGTGCACTGCCGTGAGTTCTGTGGCCAAGGCTGCGCAAAGTTTTTCCAATCATCGCCGGTGGCAAGATTTCATGACGGGCTTGAACGAATCCGTCGTCCATTCCTACCGCATCAGCTACGCCAACATCATTACCGCTATGCGAATGCAGAGCTGTCCTCAGCCTGGAACGGCTGTGAGTCGCTCTGGGCGAGAATAGACGTTGCACTGACTGTCCCGCAGAAAGCCGACTAGAGTCAGGCCGGAGTTGGCTGCGAGGTTCACCGCCAGGCTCGACGGCGCGCCGATAGCGGCGAGAATGCTCACTCCGGCTCGCAGCGCCTTTTGCACGAGCTCGAAACTGGCACGTCCGCTCAACACCATCACCCGATTGGTGAGCGGTAAATTCCCCGACAATAGATTCGTGCCGACTAATTTATCGAATGCATTGTGCCGGCCCACATCCTCGGCCACGTTGAGCAAATTCCCCGAAAAATCGAACAATGCGCAGGCGTGAACGCCGCCCGTGTCGCCGAACTTGGTCTGCGAGCTGCGCATGCGGTCGGGCAAGCGCAACAGAGTGGAAAGCGCAATGGCATCGGAGGCGCAGATGCGTATGACCGCGGCTCTGGCGATGGCGGCATCCAGTCCCGTGGTTCCGCAAACCCCACAGCTCGAGCCGGCGGAAAATCGCCGCGCGGCGCTTTGCATGTCGATCTGAACATGGGGTCGCAATTTGATGTTGACTACGTTCGGACGGCGCGTGCTCGATTCGATGGCTTCGATGTCAGCCGCTTGGTTCACGATGCCCTCGCCGTAGAGCAGTCCCGCGGCCAGCCACTCATCCTCTCCCGGGGTGCGCATGGTGGCACCGAAGGACACGGGTTCAATGCCAAGAGCCGGATGATGCAGCTGGTATTCCAGCGGCGCTTCGACCGCCACTCGATCGTTCATCGAGAGGGTTCCGTCCATGCTCAAGCGGTGCATGCGCACATCGAGCGTGCCGCTCGGCGCGGCGCGCGGCAAGTCCGCCGGCGCGCTATCCGCCACTACCATGGGACCCCCTCGACTCGTTCAATGCCGGAAAGTCGCGGTGAGGCCGAAGGTTCGCGGTCGATAGCTGATATATCGATACGCGGGACTTGCCCCCAACGAGCCGTCGGCGCTGTAAAAGTTGGTCTGATGGTTGTAGTTCAAAATCGTATGGCTGTCGGCCAGATTATCCACGAACAAAGACATGGCCCAGTCCCCCACATTGGTGCCGGCCCGCAGCGAAGCGAAAGTCTGCCGCGCCGTCGGCATGCCCGTCGGATCATACGAGGAGGTACGCGGGTCGAGCGTCGCATGCCGCCACTTATCCCCGGCGATGTACTCGTAATCCCCGCGCAGGAACGACTCGTGCGAGAAGGCACGGAATTTGTATTCAACGCCAAGGGTCGCCGTGTAGGGTGGAATCGAGTAGCCGGTGCCGGTGCCATTCGGCCCGGCGACCGCGTCGCCGTTGACTACCAGCGGCAACGGCGGGGTCGATCCGCTGAGGACCGCACCGCTCGGAAACCCGTCCTTGGTGTAGCGCGCGTCGGTGTAGCCGAAGCTCGAATCGATGGTGAGCGCATCTGTCATCTGCACAACTGCCTGCAGGTCAAAGCCCTTTGAAACAGCGTCGCCGAGGTTGTCCGTCCATTGGATCTGACAGATCGGCGGGACGACATTGCCCTGGATGTTGCTCCACTTGATGTAGTAGATGCTGCTTGCGAGGCGCACGCGATTCGCGATGTTGTTCTTGGCACCCACCTCGAAGCTCTTCACGGAATCGGACTTGTAGGTCGCCGGCGCTTTAGCAATGCCAAAATTCAGGAAGTCCTGGGTGCATCCTATGCCGGTGTCCTGAAAGGTCGGGTCATAGGGGATCGATGCGTTGCCGCCGCCGCTGCGAAAGCCCTTGGCATAGGTAAAGTAATACATGTCATTCGGATCTGCCTGCCATTGAATGCCCAACTTCGGAGTGACCGGATTCTCGCTGCTCGATTGAGCGCCCGGTCGGGGTCCGCTGTTCTGCGGCCCGCCTGACAGGCTCTGGATGGAATACGCGGTCTTGGAGACGCGCATGCCCGCGGTCAGCTTCACGGTTTGCGTCAAATTGAAATTTGCTTCCCCAAATCCGGCGATCTGGCGATCGTGGCTCACCAAGCGATTGAAATAGGAATCGCCCATCGGCAGATAGGAGCTGCCATCCGGGTTCAGGGGCGCACCGAAAAAGGTCGCAATGTTCTCCCCGAAAAGCTGGTTGAACAGCGCATCGGCCATCGGATCATGGATTTCCTCAAGGCTATATTGGCGATCCAGAGAGTAGAAGGTCCCCACCGTCCACGCCAGGCGGGCGGTTGGATCGGTCGACTGCAGGCGCAGCTCCTGAGTAAAGTTACTTTGTTGGTTTGTGACGCTGGTCGGTGCGCGGTAATTCTCGAGTCCCGGAGGCAGATGCACGCCCGAGCCGTCGAGCAGCGGGAAGGCAGCGGGGTCTATTCCCAACGTCTGATAGTAGCCGAGGTTGTAAAGGGTGCCGTCGTAGCCGCTTACTTCGTCGCGGTGCAAATACGCAGTCGTCGATATCAGCCGGACCGCGCCCATATCTGCCTGGATATTCAGCGCGGGCAGGTAGAACTTGTCGGGTTCTGGGCGCGCCGTGGGGTTGGCGCTGACGTAGCGGTTGTTGCCCGGATCCGAATATTCAGGCCAGTAGATCGTCACGTCGTTGCGCTGGCGATTCTGATACAAAACACTGGGCGACACGCGCAGCGCGTCGTTTGGTTGCCAAAGTGCGGCGAGCCGCAATACCATCGTCTCGTCGTGATTCGCGTTCTTGTCCACCATCTGCAGCGTGGTCGGATCGATGCGATCGATCCATCCGCCGTCGCGCCGATACCAAGCGCTTGCACGCACGCCAAACACGCCGTCGATGACCGGTCCGCCCGCAGCCACCCCGCCTTCGTAGCTGAGTGTTCCGCCCTCGGTGTAGGCTGTTTCAGCCTTGGCGTACACGCTGGATTTACTGGCGCTCGGCTGAGTCGTGATGTAGCGGACGGTGCCGCCCTCCGAGCCGGCTCCGAATAGCGTGCCCTGCGGACCGCGCAGTACCTCGACGCGGTCGAGGTCGAAAAGCTTGAGCAGCGCATCATCGGAATTGAATCCGAGCGCGCGCACCTGAATCGGTACATCATCGATGTAGATTCCGGTCGTGCCCGACCCGCCGCTCGAAGAGATCCCGCGAATCGAGATTTGATTTGTCTGACTGGTGTCGAACGCCACGCCGGGCGTGTATCGCGCTACGTCCGAGAAATCCTTGATGCCCTTTTGGTCGAGCATTTCCTGGCTGATGGCCGTGATGCTGATTGGCACCCGGCTGATATTTTCCTCGCGGCGCGTGGCGGTGACGACAATTTCTTCCAGTCCTACCGCCGCAGGCGGGCCGTTATTGGCGTCGTTCAGCTGCGCGGCCGCGGCGGCGGCGAAACTCGCGCCGGCAAAAACCAGCAGGACGTGTAAAAACAACACTCGTAGAAATTTTATCTGAAAAAGCCGCCTTGAACGTGTGGCTAACATGGCATTCCCAACGGCTGTTATATTGTCAGATAGGTACGGGCCGACATTAGCATCGCGCAAAAACCCGCGCAACCGGCTCGCGCCGCGCGAATTCTCCGAAGGAAACACGAAACCGCGGGTTGTGGGAATATAAGCGGATGAATACTTCCACCGAGCGACCTCGCGCCAAATCCTTGCACCCCCTTCGGGCACTGTTGCCTTTTCTGCGACCGTATCACGGCATGCTATTGGCGGCTTTGGGCGCGCTGCTGGTCGCGACCGTGGCAATGCTGGCGTTGCCCGTGGCGCTGCGGCAACTCATCGATCATGGCATGGCGGCGAAAGATGCCAGCACCATCAATCGTTACTTCATCGGTTTTCTTGCAGCTGCCGTGATTTTCGGCGTTTTTGCCGCGCTGCGTTTTTATTTGGTGACGTGGTTGGGCGAGCGCGTGGTCGCGGATCTGCGCACGGCGGTGTACCGGCGCGTGGTGCGCATGGACCCGATGTTCTACGAGACCACGCGGGTTGGCGAAGTGCTGTCGCGCTTGACCACGGACACCACGCTGGTACAAGCCATCTCCGGCGTCAATATGTCGATCATACTGCGATCGATCTTGAGTCTGATCGGCGGTGTGGTCATGCTCGGCCTCACCAGCGCGAAGCTCATGGGCGTGATTTTGATTCTCATCCCCATCGTGATCGTGCCTCTGATCGTGGTCGGCAAACGAGTTCGCGGACTGTCGCGAGCCTCGCAAGATCGCATTGCCGATACCAGCGGATTGGCGGGCGAAACATTGAACGCAATCCAAACGGTGCAGGCTTTCACGTTGGAGGAGCTGCAAAGCGAGCGCTATCGCCTGGCAGTGGAGGGCAGTTTTGCCGCGGCGGTACGGCGCACGCGGGTGCGTGCGGCGCTGACGGCGATCGGCATCATGCTGGTATTCGCCGGCATCACTTTCGTTCTGTGGTTGGGGGCGCACCAGGTGCTCGCCGGCACCATGACCGGAGGGCAGCTCTTGCAATTTCTGCTGTACGCGACCTTTGTCGGCAGCTCCGCCGCGGCGCTCACGGAAATGTGGGGTGAGATGCAGCGCGCGGCGGGGGCCATGGAGCGGATCGTTGAGCTGCTACAGGCGCGGCCGGTCATCAGCGCGCCCGCCCACCCTGTCGAGTTGCCTTCGCGGGTCACCGGCACGTTGCGTTTCGATAACGTCACGTTTCACTATCCTTCCCGGCCGCAAAGCGCCGCGCTCGCGAAGTTCAGCCTGGATGTAGCGCCCGGTGAAACGCTGGCATTCGTCGGCCCGTCTGGCGCGGGCAAGAGCACAACCTTCCAATTGTTGCTGCGATTCTACGATCCCGATTCAGGACATGTATCGATCGATGACCGGCAATTGTCGGATTTGAGGCCCGAAGACATCCGCTCGCAGATCGGCTTGGTGCCGCAGGAGACCGTGCTTTTCGGGGCGAGCGCCCGCGAGAATATCCGCTATGGCCGTCCTTCGGCGAGCGATGCCGAAATCGAAGCGGCCGCGGTCGCCGCCGCCGCCGATGAATTCCTGCGCAAGTTGCCGCAGGGCTACGACACGTTCCTCGGCGAGCGGGGCACGCGCCTGTCCGGCGGACAGCGCCAGAGAATCGCATTGGCGCGCGCCATTCTGAAGGATCCGCCCATTCTACTGCTGGACGAGGCCACGAGCGCGCTGGATGCGGAATCCGAGCGCCTGGTGCAAGAAGCGCTCGAGAAGCTGATGCAGGACCGAACCACCATCATCATCGCCCATCGGCTGGCCACCGTACTCAAAGCCGATCGCATCGTCGTCATGGATCACGGACACAAAATTGCCGTGGGTACTCACGCCGAATTGTTGCTGAACAGCCCGCTGTACGCGCGGCTCGCCTCTCTGCAGTTCACGGCGGCGGGCAGCGAGACAGCCGATGCGCCTATTGCAGCAATCCTTCGGCCTTGAGCGCATCCTGCACCTTGGGCCGCTGCGCCACCCGGGAATGGTAGGCGCTCAGCACGGGCCATTTGCCGAGATCCACTCCGACGCGGAAGGACCAGCTGAGGACTGTGAACAAGTAGGCGTCCGCCACGGTGAAGGTATTTCCCAGGAGATGGGTTTTGGCGCCAAGGAAGCCTGACAGCCAATCGAATTTCTTGCCGAGATTCGCCAGGGCGGAGGCTTTCCAGTCGGCCGATATCTTCGGATTGAACAGGGGGCTGAAGCCCTTGTGCACTTCGGATGAGATGTAGTTGAGAATTTCCATCAGCCGGTACCGCTCCACGGTCCCGGCGCGGGGAGCCAAGCCGGACTCGGGCTTTTGGTCGGCGAGATACTGAACGATGGCCGTCCCTTCCGTGAGCACACTGCCATCATCGAGTTGCAGCGCAGGTACCGCACCCTTGGGGTTGACGGTGAGATAGTCGGTTCCGTCCGGCGTTTTCTTGGACGCAAGGTCGACCTTCTCCAGCGTGAACGGCAGATCGGCCTCGCGCAGAACTATGTGGGGTGACAGTGAGCAAGCACCTTTGGCGTAATAGAGCTTCATAGCCATTTTCTCTCCGCTGCATGGATGGACAAGGGGAACGGGCCATCATACGCGAGTCGCGCGAATCAGGGCGCCACGATGCGCCGCGCGGCCGCGAACCCCTTTGCATAGGGCGCCGCGGTCAGCAAATCGATGCGCACGTAACCGCCGTTCGAGGGCGCATGAACAAATCGTTCTCGATCGATGGCGATACCGACATGCAATTCCTTGTGAGCAAGGTGCATGAAGACCAGATCCCCCGCCCTCACTTGCTCTGGCGCGATGGATTCACCCGCTTCCAGTTGTTCGTGAGCCGTTCGGGGTATGTGAATGCCGGCGCCGGTTGCCGCGAATTTCACCAGCCCGCTGCAGTCGAATCCGCCGGGAGCGGCTCCGCCCCACCGATAAGGTTGACCGAGCATCTCGATGGCGCCATCGACCATGATCATGCGAGCCTGCGGCGGCGCCAACGAACTGCGGGCTAAGTCGCGGGAAGCATCCGCGGGCCCCGCAACCGGGATGATGCGCGAAGTCATCGCGCACGCCCCGAGTGCAAGACCGAGAGCGAGGACTAAACCGACTCTGATCAAGCGGAGGCGGTGGCTGCCGCCGCGCCGACGATGCCGGCTTCCGATCGCAACGCGCCTATGCACAGCCGCGCCTCGCAATGCAGTTTATCCATGAATTTCTCCGGCTCCTGTGTAATTCCCCCGCACAGTACGATGAGGTCCGGCCACAACAAAGCATGCATTTCCTTCAGCACTATATTCAACTCATCGGTCCACGCGTCCCACCCCAGATTGCGATCCACCTTGGCGCGGCCGGAGGCGCGGTGTTCGGCCTCCTCAGCCCCGACCTGAAGGTGACCGAACTCAGTGTTGGGAACCAGCTTGCCGTCGACGAACAGGGCGCTGCCGATGCCCGTTCCCAGGGTCAGCAACAGTATGGTGCCGGGCACGCCGCGCGCGGCGCCATAGCGCAACTCGGCCAAACCAGCGGCATCGGCGTCATTGATGGCAACCACGGGGCGCTGCAATCTGGCCGCAGCCAGCGCCGCCAGGGGCTGTCCAATCCATGCCTTGTTGAGATTGGCCGCCGTGCGCACCACGCCGTGGCGTATCACGCTGGGGAATGCCAAGCCGACCGCGTGATTGCCTGCCACATTGGCGACCACGGTTTTCAATGCGGCGAGTAAAGTCTCGGTCGAATCTTGCGCGGGCGTCGGTGTACTGAATCGTTCGCCGACGAATTCGCCACTGTTCAGGTTCACCAATGCGCACTTGATGGAAGAACCGCCGACGTCGATCCCGATGGCCAAGGAGGAAGCAGTCAATTTAAATTCCGCATTGTGAGGTTCGCCCGCCGCGCCTTGGTCCGGAACCCTATAATAACCCGTAACATGAACTCGATAGATAGCCAGTTTGCGAACCGCCGAAACGTCGCCTTACAACCCGGCACCTTGCTCGCGGCCATGCTCGACCGCCTCACGCGAACCCTCGGTAAGAACCCGACTGCGGCGACGCCCAGGGATATTTACGACGCCTTGTCGCTGGCGGTGCGCGAGGAGCTGATGCTACGGTGGCTTGCCACGCAGCGTCAGGTGGCCAATGCCCGCGTGAAGCGGGTGTGCTACTTCTCGGTCGAGTATCTGCCCGGCCGGTCGCTGTTGAATGCGCTGTCCGGCCTGGAGGGCGGCCTACTCCAGGAGGCGCGCAGCGCCTTGCGCGACATGGGGCACGATCTCGATGAAATCGCGGCACAGGAAGTGGATCCCGGGCTGGGCAATGGCGGGCTGGGCCGATTGGCCGCCTGCTTTTTGGATTCACTGGCAACGCTGCAGTATCCGGCAATCGGCTATGGCATCCGCTACGACTACGGTATTTTCACCCAGGTCGTGGGCAGCGACGGTGGCCAGCGCGAAGTTGCCAGCAGTTGGCTGCGCCTGCGCAACGTTTGGGAAACTCCTCGGGGCAATGTGCGTTACACGGTGCGTTTCGGAGGCCGCAGCGAAGCCGCCGACAACGCGGCCGTGGGGGAGATGCATCGCTGGGTGGACACCAATGACATATACGCCATCGGATTCGATCAGCTGACTCCCGGCAACCGTGGGCCGACGGTCAACCACCTGCGACTGTGGTCCGGCCGGGCGATCACGCCTTTTAACATCGACGCATTCAATGCCGGCAACTACGCGGCCGCCGTACAAGAGCAGATCGAAGCAAAAAATCTATCGCGGGTACTCTATCCGGATGACTCCACGCCGCAAGGCAAGGAGCTGCGTCTCAAGCAGCAATATTTTTTCGTCAGTGCCAGTCTGCAGGATATCTTGGTTACCCACCTGGGCGAGGGGCGCTCGCTTGCATCCCTGCCCGACTCGGTCGCGATTCAATTGAATGATACCCACCCGACGGTGGCGATTCCCGAATTGATGCGCTTGCTGATCGATGAGCACAGATTGCCATGGCCCGAAAGCTGGCAAATCACCACCGCCGTATTCTCATATACCAATCACACCCTGTTGCCCGAAGCGCTCGAAACATGGCCGGTGTCCTTGTTCGAGCGTCTGTTGCCGCGACATCTGGAAATCATTTATTTGATCAATCGCGACTTCCTGCAAGCGGTCGAAAACCGCTTCCCGGGCGATCCGCAGCGACTGCGGGCGCTGTCCATCATCGACGACAGCGGCGAGCGGCGCGTCCGCATGGCGCATCTTGCGGTCATCGGCAGTCATTGCGTCAACGGCGTGGCGCAATTGCATTCCGATCTCATGCGCCGGCACGTCTTCCGCGGATTTGCCGACTTGTATCCCGAGCGATTCATCAATGTCACCAACGGAATTGCCGTGCGGCGCTGGCTTAAACAATCAAACCTGGGGTTGTCCGCGCTGCTCACGGAGCGCTTGGGTTCGGCATGGGAAAACGATCTCGAAGAACTGGGGCGGATGGCCGGGGCGGCCGAGGAGCCGGAATTCAGACGGCAGTTCCGCGGCATCAAGCGAACCAACAAACGGCGGCTCGCCGAGGAAATCATGCGGCGCACTGGCGTCGAGATCGACGTCGATTCGCTATTCGACGTGCAGGTGAAAAGGATCCATGAGTACAAGCGCCAGGTGCTCAATCTACTGCACGTCGTGACGCGTTACCTGCGAATTCGCGACAACCCCGGCGCGGACATGGTGCCCCGGACGGTGATCTTCGCGGGCAAAGCAGCGCCGGGATACGCAATGGCCAAGGCCATCATCAAGCTCATCAACAACGTGGCGCGCACCATCAATTCGGATCCGATCGCGCGCGATAAGCTGCGGATCGTGTTTTTACCGGATTACGATGTTTCGCTCGCGCAAAAGATCATGCCCGCCGCCGATCTATCCGAGCAGATCTCGACGGCCGGCATGGAAGCGTCGGGAACCGGTAATATGAAGTTGGCATTGAACGGAGCATTGACCATCGGGACTCTGGACGGGGCGAACATCGAAATCCGCGACCATGTTGGCGTGGAAAACATATTCATTTTCGGCCTCACCGCCGAACAAGCGGCCGCGCGACTGGCGGCCGGCTATGAACCGTCACGCGAGCTGGATTCGAATCCCCAGCTTCGGCGCACCCTCGAACTGATCGAATCCGGGTTTTTCTCACCCGGGCATCTGGATGACGCCAAATCGGTGGTCAGCCGATTGCTCAGCGGCGGCGAACCATACTTGGTGCTGGCCGATTACGCCGCCTACGTCGGGGCGCAGGATCAGGTCGACCTGCTATACCGGCAGGAGGACGAATGGAGCCGCAAAGCGCTGCTCAATTGCTTGAATATGGGGTATTTCTCCAGCGATCGCAGCATTCGCGAGTACGCAGACCGTATATGGGCAGTGAAACCCGTGCAGTGAAACCCGTGGGATGAAGGTGTAATGACAGACTCTGCCGTCAGTGATTTCGATCTTTATTTGTTCGGCGAGGGCAAGCACGAGCGGATTTACGAAAAGCTCGGCGCTCATCCGGATCCGCGTGGCGCTGCGGCGGGGACGCGATTCGCAGTGTGGGCGCCGAATGCCGAGCGTGTCAGCGTGGTGGGCCCCTTCAATCGCTGGGACGGCGGCCTGCACGTCATGCGCAGCCGCGCATCCTCCGGTATCTGGGAGTTGACCATTCCGGGCGTCGGCGCCGGCACGCCCTATAAATACGAAATCCGCGACCGCAGCGGCGGCCTGCGCCTCAAGGCGGATCCGTATGGTTTCGCGATGGAGCTGCGTCCGCAGAATTGCTCGGTGGTCGCCTCGTTGGACGGCTATGCCTGGCAGGATTCACAGTGGCTGTCGCAGCGAGAACGCGTCGATCCTTTGCGGCGACCATTCAATGCGTACGAAGTTCATCTTGGATCCTGGCGCCGTCCCTGGAAGGAACGGCGGCCGCCGTTCATGAGCTGGCTCGAAGCGGTGGACCAGTTGATTCCCTACGTGCTGGACATGGGCTATACGCATATCGAACTGATGGGAGTTGCGGAACATCCGCTCGACGCCTCCTGGGGATATCAGGTGGTCGGCTATTACGCGGCAACCGCCCGCTATGGTTCCCCTCAAGACCTCATGTTCTTCGTGGATCGTTGTCACCAAGCCGGTATCGGAGTGATTCTCGATTGGGTGCCGGCGCATTTTCCGCGCGACGACCACGGGTTGGCATACTTCGACGGCACCGCCCTGTACGAACACGCGGATTCGCGGCTCGGTGAACATACGGAGTGGGGCACCAAGATATTCAACTATGGGCGCCACGAAGTACGCAATTTTCTGGTCGCGAATGCGCTGTTCTGGGCGGACCGGTATCACGTGGACGGCTTGCGAGTCGATGCGGTGGCTTCCATGTTGTATTTGGATTACAGCCGCAAACCGGGCGAGTGGCTGCCGAACCGCTACGGCGGCCGGGAGAATCTCGAAGCCATCGAATTCCTGCGGCAGATGAACGACGCCGTGCACAAGTCATTTCCCGGCGTCCTGATGATTGCGGAGGAATCGACTTCGTTCGCAGGAGTCACGCAGCCGCCCGAAAACGGCGGTCTCGGTTTCAATTTCAAATGGAACATGGGTTGGATGAACGACACTCTGAAGTACCTCGCTCTCGACCCCGTGCACCGACGGTACAATCACCAGCTGATCACTTTTTCCTTCGTCTATGCGTGGTCGGAGAATTTCATCCTGCCGGTCTCGCACGACGAGGTGGTGCACGGCAAGCGCTCCCTGCTGAGCAAGATGCCCGGCGATGATTGGCAGAAGCGCGCCAACTTGCGCTTGATACTGGGCTACATGTGCGCTCATCCGGGCAAAAAGCTCTTATTCATGGGTTCGGAGTTCGGGCAATGGCAGGAATGGCGTGACTATGAACAGATCGACTGGCAGCAGTTGCAAGTGCCGGAGCAGCAAGGGCTGCAAGCCTGCGCGCGGGATCTGAATCATTTTTACCGCTCGACCCCGCAGTTTTACGGCAGCGACTGCGATCACCAAGGATTCCGCTGGGTGGATTTGCACAACGCCGATGAAAGCATTTGGGCATTCTCGCGGCGCTCCACCGGACAGGACGGCGGTGCGCCCGTGACGTGCATATTCAATGCGACCCCGGTTCCGAGAGAAGGCTATCGCATCGGGGTTTGCGACCCGGGAAGCTACCAAAAAGCGTTCGATTCGGACGATGTGCGGTTCGGTGGGTCGGGTTACAACCAGCAGCTGCGAGTGGACGCATTGCCGGCAGCCGCCCAAGGTTACGCCTATTCACTGCGCTTGAATCTGCCGCCGCTCGGAGCGATGTTCTTCATCGGGCCGGTGTAGTGAGGTTCATTCAGGGCGGTTCGCCACGACCATTGGGCGCCACGTGGACCAAGCGCGGCGTAAATTTTGCGCTTTTCTCGAGCAATGCGACGCGAATCGAAGTTTGCCTGTACGACGCCGAAAGCGGCGCTGAGGTCGCGCGTTACGATTTGCCGGGACGAACCGCCGATGTGTGGCACGGTTTGATATCGCCGCGGCGGGCGGGTCCGGGGACTTACTATGCCTTTCACGTGCACGGTCCGGACGCGCCGGAAAAAGGTCATCGATTCGACCCATCGGTCGCGCTCATCGATCCCTATGCGCGCGAACTTTCAAGGGGAAAACCGCTACGCTCGCGGGTGGTCGATCGCGGGTTTGACTGGGGGGCGGACCGGCCGCCGGGGATTCCGTGGCGCGATACGCTCATATATGAGTTGCACGTCAAGGGCTTTACGAAGTTGCACCCCGCGGTACCGGAGGCCTGGCGCGGAAAATTTCTCGGTCTGACCGTGGCCCCCGTCATCGAGCATTTGAAATCCATCGGCGTGACTGCGGTCGAATTGTTGCCCTGCCAGTCATTTTTGAGCGAACAGTTTCTGACCGATCGCAAGTTGACCAACTACTGGGGCTACAACTCGGTCGCGTGGTTCTCACCCGCAAACGAGTTTGCGGTGCATGATGCAGTGATCGAGTTCAAAAGCATGGTGAAGGCTTTGCACTCCGCAGGCATCGAAGTGATTCTCGACGTGGTATTCAATCACACCGCCGAGGGCGACGAAGCGGGCCGCACGCTTTCTCTTCGAGGCTTGGACAATTCGGTGTACTACCGGCTCATGCCGCAGGACAAACGTTTCTATGACAATGTCACCGGCTGCGGCAACACGGTCAACTGCGAGCATCCCCAAGTACGCGCGCTGGTCATCGACTGCCTCAAGTATTGGGTCGAGGATATGCATGTCGACGGATTCCGGTTCGATCTCGCGACTGTACTGGCGCGCGACAGCAACGGCTTCAATGAGCATGCGGTTTTTTTCAAGGCAGTGCGGGCCGAGCCCGCGCTAGCCTACGTCAAGATGATTGCCGAGCCGTGGGATGTCGGTTGGGGCGGCTACCAGCTGGGACGATTCCCTTCGGGATGGGCGGAATGGAACGATCGTTACCGCGATACGGTGCGCTCGTTCTGGCGGGGCGATGGCGGAAAAATCGGCGAACTGGCCGAGAGGCTTGCCGGTTCCAGCGATGTCTTTCGTCACAATGGCCGCAAACCCACCGCCAGCATCAATTTTCCGACGGCGCATGACGGTTTCACGCTGTCCGATCTCGTCACCTATGACCGAAAGCACAACCAAGCCAACCTCGAGAACAACGCCGACGGAAATAACGACAACTTGAGTTGGAATTGCGGAGTCGAGGGTCCTACCGACGATGCGGCGGTCAATCGGTTGCGCCAGCGGCAAATGCGCAATTTTCTGGCCACGCTGTTCTTCTCGCAAGGCGTCCCGATGCTGCAGGCGGGCGATGAGTTTGCGCGCACCCAGCGCGGCAACAACAACGCTTACTGCCAGGACAACGAGATATCGTGGGTTGACTGGCGCCTTCGCAATGCCAACCTCGGATTGCTGAAGTTCGTGCAATTTCTGGCGCAGCTGCGGCGACGCCACGTGGAATTTCGCCGTGAGACCTTCCTGAAAGGGGCGACTTCGCGCACCGGTGTCAAGGATGTGACGTGGTTAAATGTACACGGCGCCGAGATGACGCATGGTGAATGGCGCGACGCAAACCTGCGTGCTTTGGGTATCTGGTTCGGCAAGAGCAACGACCTGCGCGGACGTTTGCTGTTGTTGTTCAATGCCGCGGATTCGCCGCAGAATTTCTTGCTGCCGCCCGCCCCGGCCGAGGAACCGTGGATCCGGCAATTCGATACCGCGCTCGATGGCTGCGCGGCGCAGAGTTTGGGGCATTTGAGCGAATATCGCCTGGAACCGAGCAGCGTCGCCCTCCTGGAGTGCTGATACCGTGGACATGACATTGTTGGAGCGATTGGCACGACTGCGCGGGATCGGCGATGCTTACCATGACTACCGCGGCGAGCTGCGCCATTTCAATCTCGAGACCAAGCGCGGCATTTTGCGCGCCATGGGCTGTGCCGTCGACGATGAAGCCGCGCTCGCCGCGGAATTGAGCGGCCTGGAAGTGGCGCGTTGGCGCGCGTTTCTGCCGCCGGTCGCGACCGCGCGCGGTTGCCGAATCAGTATCGACATCAATGTTGCGGCGCGCGATTTCGGCTCGAGTGTTCTCTGGTCGGTGAAAGTGGAGGACGGGTCGCGGCGCGATGGCGTGACCTCCACTTTCGATTGCCCCGAGATCTGGCGAGGCGAGGTCGAAGGCTCGTGGATTACTCGCCGCCGTTTCGAATTGCCCTTCGATCTGCCCCCCGGGTATCACGAATTGGAGGCCAAGATCGGCGCAGGAGCCGCCGCGAGCTGCCTGTTGATCACCTCGCCGCCGCAGTGCTACGAGCCCGCAGCAATCCTCCCGGGTCGCAAGCTCTGGGGTATGGCGGTGCAGCTGTATACGCTGCGATCGCGCGACAATTGGGGAATCGGAGATTTCGAGGACTTGAAATCGTTGATTCGATGGGTGGCGGCCAAGGGGGCCGGATTCATCGGATTGAATCCTCTGCATGCATTGTTTCCGGCGGATCCGCAGCTATCGAGTCCGTACAGCGCCTCGAGCCGGCACTTTCTCAACGTTCTATACATTGCGGTGCCCGCAATCCCGGAGTTCCAGGATTGCTCGAGTGCGCGCCGGCGCTGCGGCGAGGCATCCATCAGCGCGCGGCTGGGTGAGTTGCGGGCGCGCGATCATGTGGATTATCGCGGCGTGGCAGAACTCAAATTGGAGATTTTGGAGTTGCTGTATCGTGATTTTTGCGACCGCCAGAGAAGTTCGGATACGGACCGCGGGCGCAGTTTCCGCGCTTTCGTCGCCGCCGGTGGCGAGTCCCTGCAACTGCATGCACTCTTCGATGCGCTCGACCGCTACTTTCGCGCGACCTTGGGCGTGGCGTCGGGTTGGTTCAGCTGGCCCGGCGAATTTCGTGATGTCAATGGCAAGGCGGCGAAGCAATTCGCGGCCGAGCATCCACGGGAAGTGGAGTTTTATGCCTACCTGCAATGGATCGCGCATGAGCAGCTGCGCAGCGCTCAAACGCTGACGCGCGAACTCGGTATGCCCCTCGGTCTGTATGGGGACTATGCGGTGGGCGCCAGCCCATCGGGCTCCGAAACTTGGGCCGACCAGGCGAGCTATTGCATGGGTGCCGAGATCGGCGCACCGCCGGATCCGCTGGCGCTCAAGGGGCAGGGATGGGGCATTCCGCCGCAGGACCCGTCGGTCATGCTCGGACAACAGCTGCGAGGCTTCATCCGCCTGATCCGCAACAATATGCGTTACTACGGTGCGCTGCGGTTGGATCACGTCATGGCGCTGTTCCGACTCTGGTGGGTGGCCGGCGGCTCCTCGCCCACCGAGGGCGCATATGTCCACTACCCCCTGCAGCAATTGCTCACGGTACTGTGCTTGGAAAGCTCCCGCAGCGCGTGTCTGGTCGTCGGCGAGGACTTAGGCGTGGTGCCCGACGAAATGCGCCGTGCAATGCCCGAGTTCGGCCTCTACCACTACAAGGTGCTGCTGTTCGAAAAGCACGACGGCAGATTCCGTCGTCCACATGAATTCTCAAAGCAGGCGCTCGCCACCATCACCACCCATGACATGCCGACATTGCATGGTTATTGGGAGGGGCGCGACATCGAATTGCGCCGCGGCCTGAATTTGTATCCGAGCGTCGACATTGAAAATGAAGTCATTCGAGAACGCGAACAAGACCGGGCGATGCTGTTGGCCGCGTTGCATGATGAGGGGCTGGCGCCGACTCGGCCGGCGACGCCGTTCGAGCCTTTTACGGCCGATCTCGCCCAGGCCCTGCATTTGTATCTCGCGCGTTCGAACACCGTGTTGGTCGCTCTGCAAATCGAGGACCTGTTGGGGATGATCGATCCGGTGAACGTACCCGGGACGGATCGCGAATATCCCAATTGGCAACGAAAATTGGCGCTTGATATCGAAGAGATGGCAACGCGCCAGGATTTCGCGGGTTTTCTCGAGCAAGTCCATCGTGCCCGGGAATAGCGCTGCCGCGGCGGGCGTATCCAGGATTCGAATTGCGCGCTAACCTGCGCTTGCATGGCTATGGGATTGCGCGGCCGCTCGCGATTGCGCGAGCGCCGCCGCTATCCACACGCAGCCGCCGATCAAAACAGCAATCGGCAATATCTTAAGGCCCTGAGCGAGTGAGAAAGCATCCGACAGAGCACCGATCAGCGGGGGGGACAGCGCATCGCCGAGCAAATGGATGGCGAACACTCCGAGGGCAATCGCAGTCGCCCGTTCAGTCGCCAAGACGAGATTGACGATGGCGGCATTGATTGGACCCGTCGACAAGAAAAGACACAACTGCGCCACCACCATGCACCCTAAATACGCCGTGTGAGACGCGACGGTCAAGGCCATCCAGACGAAGGGCGCGGCGGCAAGCGTTGCGACGGCGGATAACCATAGATACGCCTGCCGCGAATATTTGGCACAGAAATCGCCGAGCCAGCCGCCGACGAAAGTGCCGATGAAACCCGTTATCACGACGATGGTGCCGAAGCTCACCGTGGCTTCGCTGCGCGTAATCCCGCGGCTGCGCTCGAGAAACGCCGGCATCCAGAAAGCAAGACCGCCCACGGCGAAGGTGTAGGCGGCATATCCGAGAATGGTCAACACATAGGGTTTGTTATGCAGGAGGCGGGCATAGGTCGCCCAAGTGTCCTTGCGCATCGTCGAGGCAGGAGCAACCTGCATCGCGTCTGCAGCGTCTTGCGCACCGCGCGGTGGGTCGCGCAATAGCAAACACGAGGCTGCGAGGATCAAGCCGGGTACCCCGGCCACGAAAAAAGCCGTGCGCCAGCCATAATGCTTGTCGACGAGTCCGCCGACGACGTACCCCAACGCGGAGCCCACGGGAATGGCGCAGAAGAAAATCGCCATCACGCGCGCCCGTTGCCTGACGGGGAAATAGTCGGACAGCAAACTCGGAGCGATGGTGACGTAGGCGGCCTCGCCCACGCCCACGGAGGCGCGCGCCGCCAGGAGAGAGAGGTAGCCGACTGCAAACCCGGACAGAGCCGTCGCAAAACTCCAGCAAGCCACGCCGAGCGCAATCAATCGCGGCCGCGAACGCCGATCACCCAAGGCGCCAAATATGGGTGCGGTCAAGGTGTAGACCACCAAAAAACCGGACATCAGCGAACCGAGATTCGCGTCCGTCAGCCCGAGATTGGCCTGCTTCAGGCTTTCCAGCAGCGCCGAGACGATGTAGCGATCCAAATAGCTGAATAAATTAATGAACGACAGCACGGCGAGGCCGAAACCAGCAGAGCGCAAGAAGGATTTTTGTGTTGGATCAGCCACGCGCCCGTATAGTAGCAACGCGAGTCTGCTTGACGTTCAAATTCGCAGCCCATCACATCCTGGCGTTGCGCGGCCCTGTAGCTTTCGCCTGCGTTATACACTTGCTGCTCGGTCATTTGACTTATTTTGCTTGCACCATCATGGTGCGCGTCGGAGAGTTGCCTTGTCGATACACGTTGCCCTGAATCACGTCACCCGCTATCGCTACGATCGAATGGTTGGTTTGAGTCCACAGGTGGTACGGCTGCGGCCCGCGCCGCATTGCCGCACGCGAATTCTGGCGTACTCCCTCAAGGTGCAGCCGACGACGCATTTCATCAATTGGCAGCAAGACCCCCAGGCGAACTACCTGGCAAGGTTGGTATTCCCGGAGCAGGCCCGTGAGCTTTGCATTGAAGTGGATCTGGTCGCCGAAATGTCGGTCCTCAATCCTTTCGATTTTTTTCTGACACCTTACGCGGAAGAATTTCCATTCAAGTACGATTCGAACGAGCGCCGCGAACTGGTGCCCTTCTTGGTCAAGGCGCCGGCGACGCCGCTGGTCGACAGCTACCTCGCCGGCGTGTCTCGCGAACGCTGCCGCACCATCGATTTCATCGTCGGCATCAATCAACGGCTCGCCGATGACATCAAATATTTGATTCGCCTAGAGCCGGGTGTGCAGCTTCCGGAGGAAACGCTGGCCAAGCGTTCGGGATCATGCCGGGATTCCGCTGCGCTGCTGGTGCTGCTGCTGCGCCACCTGGGGTTGGCGGCGCGCTTCGTCTCCGGCTATCTCATTCAATTGGTGCCTGACGTCAAGTCCGTGGATGGGCCCAGCGGAGCCAAGCAAGATTTCACCGATCTGCATGCCTGGTGCGAAGTGTATCTGCCAGGCGCCGGGTGGGTCGGCCTCGATCCGACTTCGGGACTGCTCGCGGGTGAGGGCCATATTCCGCTGGCGTGCACGCCGGAGCCGTCGGCGGCTGCACCGGTCAGCGGTGCGGTCGATGAGTGCGAGAGCACTTTTGAGCACATCATGGGTGTGCGACGGATATGGGAGGCGCCCCGGGTCACCAAGCCTTACAGCGATTCACAGTGGACGTCCATCGAGGCGTTGGGCCGCTCAGTCGATGCAGAGCTCAAGGCCCTGGATGTCCGGCTTACCATGGGCGGCGAGCCTACCTTCGTATCGATCGACGATGCCGACGGCGCGGAGTGGAATACCGCCGCGCTGGGAGCGAACAAGCGCAAATTGGCCGCCGAGCTATATCACAAACTCAAGAATAAATATGCGCCGTCCGGGCTCGCGCATTTCGGCCAGGGTAAATGGTATCCGGGCGAACAGCTGCCCCGCTGGTCATTGAACTGCTATTGGCGCAACGACGGCGAGCCATTGTGGCTGAATACGGCTCTAATCGCCGATGAACAAACGCCGGCCGCGGTGACCCAAGAAACGGCACAACGGTTCCTCGCGCGGGTCGCCGTGGAATTGGGACTCGATCCTCAATTGGTTTTTCCCGCCTTTGAAGACGCCTTTTATTACCTGTGGCGCGAGCGGCGCTTGCCCTCGAATGTCGATCCCTTGGATTCGCGCCTCGAGGATCCGCTGGAGCGCGCGCGGCTGATAAAAATATTCGAGCAGGGATTCAATGAGATCATAGGTCACGTGCTGCCCATCGCGCGAACCGCGGATGATGGCCGGTGGCAGAGCAGTCGCTGGCTTCTGCGCAGCGACCGCTGCTATTTGATCCCTGGGGATTCTCCCATCGGCTATCGTTTGCCGCTGGACTCCCAACCTTGGACGGCCAAGAGCGATTATCCCTTCATCCACGCGCCGGATCCGTCGCGCAGCTTTCCCGCGCTGGCGCCCCGCTCGCAAATTCATGGGCAGTTTCGCGAATGCGAACCGGCGTTGGCGTCGCCGGCTGAGCCGGCACCGGAGGCGGAGGCGGAGGAATCCGCCGCCGACATCGCGCGAACCTCGATGTGTGCCGAACCGCGCAATGGCGTGCTGTACATTTTCATGCCGCCGATGCGTGAGCTCGAGCACTATGTGGAGCTGGTGGCCGCGGTCGAGGCCGCGGCGCAAGCGTTGGCGCAGCCCATCGTTCTCGAGGGCTATGAACCGCCGAACGATCCGAGACTCAGTAATTTTCGCGTGACCCCGGATCCTGGGGTCATCGAAGTCAACATACAACCGTCCGCCGATTGGGATCAGCTGGCGGAGAGAACCGCATTTTTGTACCAGGCAGCGCGCGAGACGCGTCTGACGAGTGAGAAATTCATGTTGGACGGCCGCCATACCGGCACCGGCGGCGGCAATCATATCGTGCTCGGCGGCGCGACCGCACCGGACTCACCTTTTTTGCGGCGCCCCGATTTGCTGCGCAGTCTGCTCAGTTATTGGCACAATCACCCGTCGCTGTCGTATTTGTTTTCGGGATTGTTCATCGGGCCCACTTCGCAGGCTCCGCGCGTGGACGAAGCACGCAACGATTCGTTGTATGAACTCGAGATCGCGTTTCGCCAATTTCCGAAGCCGGGCGAGCCTGCTGCGCCGTGGTTGGTGGATCGCCTGCTGCGCAATCTGCTGATCGATGTGTCCGGCAATACGCATCGCACCGAGTTTTGCATCGACAAACTCTATTCACCGGATGGGCCGACGGGACGACTGGGCTTGCTGGAGATGCGGGCGTTCGAGATGCCGCCGCATGCGCGCATGAGTCTCACGCAGCAATTGCTGCTGCGGGCGATGGTGGCGCGGTTCTGGCGCGAGCCCTATGCGCCGGCGACCTTGGTTCGCTGGGGAACCGAGCTGCACGACCGTTTCTTGATGCCGCACTTCGTCGAGCAGGACTTCGCCGATGTGATCGAGGAAATGCAACAACAGGGATTTGCACTCGAGGCCGAATGGTTCGCGCCGCATTTCGAATTCAGATTTCCTAAATATGGCGACTTTGCCACGCGCGGCATGCAACTCGAACTGCGGCAGGCGCTCGAGCCCTGGCACGTGATGGGCGAGGAGGGTTCGACGGGAGGTACCGTTCGCTATGTGGATTCCTCGGTGGAACGCCTGCAGGTAAAGGTCTCCGGGCTCGCGCCGAATCGATATTCGGTGACCTGCAACGGGCGCGCCGTGCCGCTGCAGCCGACCGGCACGTTGGGGGAGTTCGTGGGGGCCGTGCGCTATAAGGCGTGGGCTCCGCCGTCGGCGCTGCACCCGAGCATCGGAGTGCAGGCGCCACTGACGTTCGATTTGTTCGATACATGGATGAACCGCTCTCGAGGCGGTTGCCAATATCACGTCACTCATCCGGGCGGATTGAGCCACGCACGGTTTCCGGTCAATTCCTTCGAAGCGGAAAGCAGGCGACTGGCGCGCTTTTTCCGCATGGGTCATACGCCGGGAACCATGGCCGCACCGCCTGCCGCGGCCGACGCGGAATTTCCGTTCACGCTCGATCTGCGCAAGTGAGCGATGGTCGAAGCGCGTTTTGAAACTTATTTGAGCGATACGCGCCGTTACGACGAGTTGCTGGATAGTGCGGGCGGCGTCCGCGCGCATTGGCGGCCGCTGATCGACGCCCTGGCGAGCGAGGACGCGGAGGTGGTGCGCCGCGGCGTTGATTTGGCGCGGCGTTTGATCGTGGAAAACGGCGTGACCTACAACGTGTATGCCGATCCGCAGGGCCGCGACCGTCCGTGGCTTCTCGATCCGCTGCCCATCTTGCTCACCGCGGCGGAATGGCGCGAAATCGAACTTGGCGTTACACAACGGGCGCATCTATTCGACGCCTTGCTCGCCGATTTGTACGGACCGCAGAAACTACTGGCCGATGGCATCGTGCCGGCTGAGCTGCCCTTCGGCCACCCGAATTTTCTCTGGCCATGCCATGGCATCACGCCGGCCGGCGGCAATTGGCTGCATGTCTATGCCGTCGACATTTCGCGTTCGGCGGACGGGCGCTGGTGGGCGCTCGCGGATAGAACCCAGACCCCCTCGGGCCCGGGCTATGCCCTAGAGAATCGCCAGATCGTCTCCAGGGTGTTCCCGGATTTGCTGGCCGATTTGGGCGTGCGCTCGCTGAGCGGATTCTTCGTCGGTTTGCGCGAAAATCTGCTGCGCCACGCTCCTGAAGGAGAGGCGCCGTTGGCGGTGGTCTTGACTCCAGGATCATTCAACGAAACGTATTTCGAGCATGCTTATCTTGCGCGTCAATTGGGCTTGCCTCTGGTCGAGGGCCACGATCTCACGGTTCGCGGCGACACGGTGTACCTCAAGACTCTGGGCGGTCTGCGCCGCGTCCACGCCGTGCTGCGGCGGCTCGACGACGATTTCTGCGACCCGGTGGAGCTGCGCGCGGACTCCGCGCTGGGCGTTCCGGGACTGATCGGGGTGGTGCGTGCCGGCCGAGTGGTGCTGGCCAATGGACTCGGCAGCGGCGTGCTCGAGTCGGCCGCATGGATGGGATTCATGCCGGCGGTGGCCGAGCGGTTGCTGGGAGAGAAGCTGCGTTTGCCGTCGGTCGCGACCTGGTGGTGCGGCGAGAAGCTCGCACTCGACTATGTGCTGCAAAACATCGAACGGTTGGTCATCAAGCCGGCATATCCCAATCAGCATTTCGAGGCGGTATTCGGCCGCGACCTCGACTCCGACGCACGTGCGGATCTGCTCGGACGCTTGCAATCGAGACCGTATGCATACGTAGCGCAAGAGCGATTGGCGTGCTCGCAGGCGCCCGTGTGGCGAAATTCGGGCGCGCAAGGGTTTTCGGCGCGAGCCCTCGGCATTCGGGTCTACGCGATTGCGACGCCGTCGGGCTATCGAGTGATGCCCGGCGGCCTGGCCCGCATCGCCTCGGATACCGCGGATGTCGTGTCCATGCAACGCGGGGGCGGCAGCAAGGATGTGTGGGTATTGGCGCCGGATCGCCCGTCGATCGATGAGACCGGAATATCCGGCGCGGCAACGCGGGCGATTGCGCGCCACGATGATCTGCCGTCGAGTCTGGCGGAGAATTTATTCTGGCTGGGACGCTACAGCGAACGATGCGAGGACAAGGCACGGTTGCTGCGTGCGACTCTCGGGGTTCGCGCCAATGGCGTGTTCTGGCCGCAAGCGCTGGAAACTTGCGGACATTTCATCACGCTCTCGAGGCGTGGTGGCGCGGCGCTGCCCTTGTTCGACGACGCCAACCCGCTGGGCTTGATGGCCGACCTGCAGCGGCTGGGATGGTGCGCGGCCCAGGCTCGAAGCCGCCTGTCGGCCGAGAACTGGCGCGCGATCAGCGTATTGCAGCGCGAATTTCATGACGCTGCGCACGCCAAACGCGATTCCCGCGAGACTCTGGACGCGCTGCTGCTGTCGTTGGCTGCACTTGCGGGATTCGCTCTCGACGATATGGCCCAGGATGACGGCTGGCGCCTGATGATGGTGGGGCGGCGATTGGAGCGTCTGCAATTTCTCGCCGAGCTGCTCGCGCAACGATTGACATCCGGTGCGGCGCCCACTCAGACGGAACTCGAATGGCTGCTCGATATCGGCGACAGCACCATCACCTACCGGACCCGCTATTTGGCATCCCCGCTATTGGGGTCGACGCTCGATCTACTGGTATTCGATCAAACGAATCCCCGAGCCTTGGCATTTCAGTGGCACGCCATCGAATATTCCTTGGTGCGGGTGGCTGCCTCTTTGGGCGGATCCCCGGACGACTCGCTCGATCAAGCGGTGGCACAAGTCGAGGAGATGGAACTGCACTCGGTGGATGGCGACAGTCCGCGCGCCGTGCGGGCGCGGCAGGCCTTGGGAGCGCAATTGAACACGCTGAGCGTAGCGGCCGGCAAGCTCTCAGACCGGCTGTCGTTGAAGCATTTTTCGCTCATCGATCTCGACATGCGCACGGTCGCCGCGTGAACCCAGTCATCCGCTATCGCGTCCGGCATCAAACCATCTACCGTTACGGCGGCAACGTTGCGCACTCGCATCAGCTCCTGCACCTCTCGCCGCGCGACGGAGCCACCCAGATTTGCCGTTCGCGCGTGATTTCGCTGATTCCCGAGCCGAGTACGCGCAGCGAACATGTCGATGCCTTTGGCAATGTCGTCACTCGGCTGGAATACGATTCACCCCATGATCGCCTCGAGGTGCTGGCCGAGGTCGGTGTGGAGGTGAGCGCGCCCGAGTGCGTCGCGGCCGCCATGAGCGATCCTTGGGATCGGGTGCGCGACGCGCTGGTCTATTCGGGAAAGCCCTTGAGTGGTTCGTATCTCGACGCGTGCCGGTTCCGAATGGAGTCAAACTATGTGCGCGTCAAGCAGATCTTTGCCGGCTATGCGGCGGATTGCTTCGTGGCCGGCGCTCCGGTATTGGCGGGTGCGGAAGCGTTGATGCACAAGATACATCGCGATTTCAGTTATGAACCCGGCACCACGGACATCAGCACCTCGGTGACCGAGGCATTCGATGCGCGTCGCGGGGTGTGCCAGGATTTTGCCCACATCATGCTCGCGTGTCTACGCTCTCGCGGACTCGCGGCGCGCTATGTGAGCGGCTACCTGCGTACCATACCGCCGCCGGGAGCGCACACCGAGCTGCTCGGAGCCGACGCCTCGCATGCCTGGGTGTCGGTGTTTTGTCCGCCGTTCGGCTGGATCGACCTCGATCCCACCAATGATGTACGAATCGCGAGCGACCACATAGTCATCGCGTGGGGCCGAGACTTCGGCGATGTTTCGCCACTGCGCGGCGTCATCGTCGGCGGTGGCCGACATCGTTTATCGGTTCGCGTTTCGGTGCAGGCAGAGTAAGATCAAAACCGAAAAACTATATCTAGGAGATTTTTGTGGCTAAGCCGAATTACCGTCACGCCAAGAAGCAAAAAGAGGCTGCCAGGAAAGCTCGTCAGGATGCGAAACAACAGCGCCGCGCGACGCCGCCCGAGGTTGCCGATGCGCAGGATCTGCCTGCGGAATCGCTGCCGCAAAAGCCGGGTGCATAGGTGAAGGAGCATATTTCACCGTGGATGGATGAGGATTTATCGATATTTCGCGATGCTGCGGCGCGTTTCATCGAAGCGGAGATGGTTCCGAAAGATGAACAATGGCGCAAGCAGCAGCACGTGGACAAGGAGATATGGCGCAAGGCAGGCGGGATGGGCCTGTTGTGCACGGATATTTCAGCCGATTATGGCGGGGTCGGAGGCGACTTCAGGCACGAAGCGGTGCTTTACGAGGAACTGGGGCGGCGCGGCTTGAGTGGATTCGGTCAAGGAGTGCACAGCATTTGCGCGCACTACTTGGTGAATCACGGAACTGAGGAACAGAAACAGCGCTTCTTGCCGCGCATGGCGAGCGGCGAACTCATCGGCGCTATCGGCATGACGGAACCGGGCGCCGGGTCGGATCTGCAGGGCCTGAAGACGCGCGCTGTCCGCGACGGCGATGACTACCTGATCAACGGTTCGAAGATATTCATCACCAATGGCTATTTGGCGGGCGTGATCGCGTTGGTGGTCAAAACGCAGCCCAACGCCGGCGCTAAGGGGACCTCCATTCTGTTCGTCGAGACGACCGGTCTGGCGGGATTTCGCGTCGGGCGGATTCTCGACAAGATGGGGATGAAGTCGCAGGACACGGCGGAACTGTTCTTCGACAACGTGCGGGTGCCCGCAGCCAATCTCCTGGGCGGTGCGGAAGGGCAGGGTTTTTACCAACTCATGGGGGATCTGCCCTACGAGCGCGCGCTAATCGCCGTTTGCGGGGTTGCGGCCATGGAGGGAGCGCTGCTCGAGACCATCAAATACGTGAAGGAACGCAAGGCATTCGGCAAAACCATCGCGGAGTTTCAGAATACCAAATTCAAGCTCGCGGAAATCGCCACCAAAACCCACATCGCGCGCCTCTTCATCGATGACTGCATCTCCAAAGTCGTTGCGGGCACTCTCGATACCGTCACTGCGTCCATGGCAAAGTATTGGATCACCGATACGCAGCAGGAAGTGCTGGACGAATGTGTCCAGTTGCACGGCGGCTACGGGTACATGAACGAGTACCTGGTTTGCCGCATGTTCGCCGATTCGCGTGTGCAGCGGATCTACGGCGGCACCAACGAAATCATGAAGGAGTTGATCTCCCGCGCCTTGTAGGCTGCAACTGAACTCGAGCGAGCCGCGCGGAGTCTAGTGCGTTAGACTCATTGGCAATTGACCATTCGTGCATATCCGGCTGAAGTGTAGAGACGCGCGTTGCTAGACCCAAGAATCACCCGCCGCGATTTTCTGACGGCAGTCTCTCTGGCGGCCGGGCCCGCGGTCTGGCCTCGTGCGGCTTTTACGATTTCGCTGCCGAACACCAGGGCGGCTGGGCCCGCCCCAATGCCAGGTCCTCACGCGTTTGCGTATGTCGGCACTTACACGCCGAACGGCGGCGGTATCTATCTGTTTCGCGTGGATTTAGTGAGCGGCGCGCTGACGCAATTGCAGGTTTTCGACGATATCCGCAACCCGTCCTGGCTGGCCGTCAATCCGGCGCAAACCAGACTGTACGCGGTCAGTGAAATCGACAATTTCCAGGGCACGCACGACGGCGCGGTCGTCTCCTATGCGATCGACCCGGACACCTTGCAGCTGAATCGTTTGGGTGCGATGCCTACCGGCGGCTCGACGCCAGCCCATGCCAGCGTGCACCCATCGGGAAAGTTCGTGTTCGTCGCCAACTATGGCGGCGGCAATGTTGCCGTGTTCCCCGTGGGGCCGGACGGCGCATTGGACGCGGCGTCCGATGTGCGACCGAGCGTCGGCGCGCGGCATCGTGCGCGTGCCGTCGACGATCCGCCGGGCCAATTCGCCACCAGCGATCATGATAGTCCGCACGTGCACATGGTGGCGGCGGATCCCGGGGGCCAATTCGTCATTGCAAACGACGCCGGGCTTGATCTGACCCTGGTTTGGCGTTTCGACGCGCAGGCTGGCAGACTTTTGCCTGCCGATGTGCCCGTGATTGCCGCACCTTCCGGTTCGGCACCGCGTCACTTCGTATTCCATCCGAACGGCCGACTCTTCTATAATCTGTATGAACATGACGCCAAGATCGCGGTGTACGACTACGATGGGACGCGCGGCGCCTTGCAGCAGAAACAGCTGGTCTCGACCCTGCCGCCGAGGTTCAGCGGCAGCAATCTTTCTTCCGAAATTCTCATCACGGCCGACGGCCGATTCCTCTTTGTGTCGAACCGCCTGCACAATGCGGTGTCGCTGTTTGCCGTGGGCGGTGACGGGCTGTTGCGCATGGTTTCCGAAACCTGGGTTCGCGCCGACTATCCGCGATGCCTGGCCATCGATCCCAGCGGTGAATTCCTATATTCGTGCAATCAGAAAGGTGATTCGATCACCTCGTTTCGCATCAACGGTGCGTCCGGCGCGCTGCAGTTCACGGGGCGTTTTGAACCGGTCGGGAGTCCGGCCGCAATGCTCATGCTGAAGCGCTCTTGAGGACTCCAAGCGCGCAGTTCGCGCTGTACCTGCCGTCCCGCCGAGATCTATACTGAATGTTGAGGCTTTCGCAACCACGGTTGAATCTGTATGCAAATTGCAATGATAGGCTTGGGCCGTATGGGTGCGAACATGGCGCAGCGCTTGATGCGCGGCGGGCACACGGTCGTGGGATATGATCCAGACGATGCCGCGCGTACCGCACTCGAACACCAAGGCGCCGCTTCGGCGGTCTCGCTCGAGCAGCTGGTATCCAAGCTGCAAGCTCCGCGTGTGATATGGCTGATGGTTCCCGCCGGGGCGATTACCGACGCCACCATCACCGCCCTGCTGCCGCTCTTGGCCTCGGGCGACACCATCATCGACGGCGGCAACTCGAATTATCGCGATACCCAGCGGCGCGCCGCTACGGCCGCGCAGCGGCAGATTCAGTACGTGGATTCGGGCACCAGCGGCGGCGTGTGGGGACTTCTGGAGGGTTACAGCCTGATGATAGGCGGCGAGCAAGCCGTGGTCGAGCGTTTGCGTCCGATCTTCGAGACCCTCGCGCCGGCTGCGGATCGCGGTTGGGGCCGCGTCGGCGCCGTCGGTTCCGGTCACTACACCAAGATGATCCACAATGGCATCGAGTACGGCTTGATGCAGGCCTATGCCGAGGGATTCTCCATCCTGCAGCACAAGGCGGAGTTCAATCTCGACTTGCATCAGGTGGCTGAAATCTGGCGCTATGGCAGCGTCGTGCGCTCCTGGCTGTTGGATCTGACAGCCGATGCCTTACAAAAGAATCCCACATTGCATGGCATCGCTCCCTATGTCGCGGATTCGGGCGAGGGGCGTTGGACCGTGGCCGAAGCCATCGAGTTGGGAGTATCGGCGTCGGTCATCACCTTGTCGCTGCTCGAGCGCCTGCGATCGCGGGACGCCGATTCGTTCACCGACAAGCTGCTCTCGGCCATGCGAAATCAATTCGGCGGCCACGCGATAAAAAAAGAGTAGCTCGAGCGGATCGCAGCGCAATCAGCCGTTTACATTTCGGTTTTGGGGCGGCTCACCGCGTCGCCGTCACCGCTCTCGAGCGCGCTGAACACCAAGGTCGAAACGATGGTCAATGCGCCGAGCAACAGCATTGCCAAGTGGATCCCGTGGATCATTTGCGGTCCGTCCGCGTGGCGGCGATCCGGGATGAACAGCGCCGCGGCGAGCGATGCAGCCGCGACGCCGAAGCTCACCGCCAATTGCTGCACCGTGCTGGCAATGGTGCTGGCGCCGCTGGCCTCGCGCTCATTGACGTCGGCAAAGGCGAGGGTAGTCATGCTGGTGTATTGCAGCGAGGTGAGAAAGCCGTAGGTAAACGCCATCGGCACTATCACCCATGTCGGCGTACCGGTATCGATGGTGGCGAACAAAAAGATCATCAGGCCCAGCAGCACGGTGTTGCCGATCAGGACTCGGCGGTAGCCCAGTCTTTCCAAAATCTTGGGCATGGTGAGTTTCAAGCTCATTGCCGCCAAGGCTTGCGGCATGATGAGCAACCCGGACTGAACGGGCGTGAATCCCAACCCGACCTGATAGAGCAGCGGCAGGAGAAAAGGGATGCCCCCGATACCGAGCCGCGTAAATAGATTGCCCATGACCGCGACTTTGAACGTTCGGATTCGCAACAGCGCCAGGCGCAGCAGGGGATGGGCGGTGCGCGCCGTGTTCAATCCGTAGGCGCCGAGCAACGCGGCGGAGATCACCAGCAGCCCGAGCATCTCGCGGCCGCTCAGCGTCGTTTCGCCGAACACTTCCAGCACGTAAGACAACAATGCCACTCCCGAGCTGAACAACACCAACCCGACGATGTCGAGGCGGTAATTGCGCTGTTCGCGGTAGTTCGGCAAATGCCGGTAGACCATGTACAGA
>JALYIW010000213.1 GCA_030775625.1 Pseudomonadota bacterium
GTTCAAGGCGGTGACCCCGATGATGAGCGCCCGCCATTCGAAGAACGCTACAGCATCTCGGAGGACAGACAGCGTCTGGTAGAAGTGGTCGGTTTCAGGGGCGGCCGATCGAATGGATTTACCATGTCTCGTGTTTGGGATCGCTTCGACCCATAAAAAAGCCGGGCAGGGCCCGGCTTTCAATTCCCCATGCCTTATTCGTTGCGCTTATTTTCGCGCCCTGGCGATGATCAGTCTTTTTTACTTCCCTACGATCTTTGCGTCCGAGCAACACTCTAGTCTTGCGTGGCTGCCGAAGCTAGCCCTATTGTGAAGAAATATGAAAATTAATGTAGTACAAAAGCAACAACGGCAAATGGCCCGGCGCCGCGCTGGGCAGCGCCGTGTCAACTTCTAGTATCCTGAGTGTAATAATTCAGAAAAAATTGGAGACCTTCAGTGGTTGACCCCTCAAAATTTTCTCCCCCGCCGGCCGCGGTGCGCACCCGCCGCGCTTACTTCGATTGCCGATTTGGGCAGCTGCATGTGCGCACGGCGTTTCCGACGACGGGCGGTTTCGACGAACAGGTCACGCTGTTTTGCCTGCACCCCAGCGATGCGTCCAGCCGAACGTTTAGCGGGCTATTGTCCGAAATTGCCGATCTCCGGTCAGCCTATGCGCCCGACCTGCCGGGGTACGGCGAGTCGGATCCATCGCCGACGCGCAGCGTCACCGAGGCCGCTGCGGCGGTCTCCGATTTAGCCAACGATTTGCGGCTGCGCCAGATCGACTTGTTGGGGATTCAATATGGTGCTGCGGTCGCCTTACAGCTGGCGAGTTCCCGCCCGGAGCTGGTGCGGTATCTGCTACTTGGGAGTCCCCTCGCCCCGGCGAGCATGGCTGCGATCAAGCATCCTCATCTGATACTCGATGGCGCTGATTGTTCGGATGCGGAGCTCGAGGCCCCTAAGGCTCTGGCCAAGCAGATCAGCGCATTCTTGAGTGCTCGCCCCTAGCAGCTGCCCATTTGAGGCTCAATAAGTACATCAGCGAGACGGGTGTGTGCTCGCGGCGCGAAGCGGACAAATGGATAGCTGCCGGGCGCGTGACTTGTAATGGGCAGCCCGCCGCTCTCGGCACTCAAGTCGGCGAGGATGACGAAGTACGAATCGACGGCGAAGTGATCGGTGTCAAGAAAACCCCGATTTACATCGCTCTCAACAAGCCGGTCGGCATCACCTGCACCACCGAATCGCATATCGACAGCAACATCATCGACTTGATCGGACACTCCGATCGAATATTTCCCGTGGGACGTTTGGACAAGGATTCGGAAGGACTGATCCTGTTGACCAACGACGGCGACATTGTCAACGAGATTCTGCGTTCGGAAAATAATCACGAAAAGGAATACCTGGTGACGGTGGACCGGCCGATCACCAATCTGTCGCTGAAAATGCTGGCGAGCGGCGTGAAAATCATGGGCGAGATGACCAAGCCCTGCCAAGTCAGCCGCATCGATCAGCTGTCATTTCGCATGGTGCTGACTCAAGGCCTGAACCGCCAGATCCGCCGCATGTGCTCCGCGCTCGGCTACAAGGCACAACGGCTGCAGCGTGTGCGCATCATGAACATTCAGTTGGGGACGCTGCGACCCGGAGAATGGCGTTACCTGACCGATCCTGAACTCGCGGGGGTGCTGGCGCGCTGAAGGTCAGTCCGAGCGCAGCGAGTCGGGTGCGACGCCTTCCGACCATTGGCGTCCGCAGGAGATGCGCCATTGCGGATCTGCGGCTGCGACCGCCAACCAGCGAAAAAAATCCGGGTGTTGGTCGGTCCAATAGGCGTGACTGAACAGCACGCCCCCGCTGCTCGACTCGACGGTGAAGCGCCGGCGAAATCCGA
This sequence comes from Pseudomonadota bacterium, assembly GCA_030775625.1. Classification (GTDB taxonomy): domain Bacteria; phylum Pseudomonadota; class Gammaproteobacteria; order Steroidobacterales; family Steroidobacteraceae; genus Bog-1198. The sequence continues at coordinate 1,886 of JALYIW010000213.1, forward strand.
AGCTCACCGCTACGCGGTTGCAGCTAATCCGCGGCGAATTTTCGGACAATGCGAATTCGTTGGGGCCAATTTGCAACCACAGACGGCCGCCGCGGCCAAACACGCAGATATTGGGCTGTACGGCACGGATCAATGCGACGCCGTGCACCAGCACGGGCGGTATGTCGTGGGGCGACCACGTACCTGCCAGCGCGTGCCATTGCAGAACCATACTGCGGCGACGGAAATCGATGACTGAACAGGTTTGGGCGCTGTCGGAGGTCATGTCCACCGCGTGCATCATCAGTCGTGGCTGGGCGTATTGGCGAAGACGCTGCGCACGATGTTTGCGGTCAGCAACTGCGGCAAAATCACGGGCTCGGTGGATCCGGGCTTTGAGTTGTACACCACGTAAAGCGGTACGCCGGCTCGTCCGAACTCGGCCAAGGCTTTGGTAATCGCGGGGTCTCGATTGGTCCAATCGCCCTTCATCAAAGCGATCTTCTTGCTGCGAAATATTTCCCGAACCGCGGAATCGGCAAACGCGTTGCGTTCGTTGACCAGACAGGTGAGACACCAACTGGCGGTGAAGTTCACGAGCAACGGCTGTCCCGCGGCATTCAGTTTGGCTACTTCAGTGGCGTCGTAGTTCTGCCACCCATGCGCGCCGCCCACCGCCGCGGATGACCCCCCAGCGGTAGAAGCCGATATGATGTCGGTGGAATGCAGGGGTAATACGATGGCCAGCAGCACCGACACGGCCGCCGTGATGAGGCCTGCCACACGGCCGCCGGAGGCGCTGGACTTGGATTTCTGGTAGCACCACGCCGCCAACGCAATGAGAATCGCGCCTGCCAAGGCCGCCCCCAGCCCAATGGGCGAGGTTTCTTGGGCCAGCACCCAGAGTAGCCACGCGGCCGATGCGTAAATCGGAAACGCAAATATCTGTTTGAGCGTATCCATCCATGCGCCGGGCTTCGGCAGGATGCGCCGCGTCCAAGGCGCGAAGGACAACAGCAAATAGGGCAGAGCCAATCCAAATCCCAGGGTCGCAAAAATACACAGCGCGATGAATGGCGGCTGGGTAAGGGCCGCGCCGACCGCGAAAGCCATAAAGGGAGCCGTGCAGGGAGTTGCCACCAGCGTCGTGAGTACACCGGTGAAAAATGCGGCGCGATAACTGTCGCCCCGGGTGAGGCCGTCGCCCATGCCCGCCAGGCCGCCGCCCACTTCGAAAACGCCGGATAGGTTAAGGCCCACGGCCAGTAGCAAGTACACCAGCAGGGTGACGAACACGGGTGACTGCAACTGAAAACCCCAGCCGATCTGCTCCCCGCCCGCCCGCAGGGCGAGCAACGCACCGGCAAGACCCAGCATTGAGCCGATGACTCCCGCCGCGAACGCCGCGCCTTTGGCCCGGACCGTGGCGGGATGTCTTTTGGCTTGCTCGACCAAACCCATGGCCTTGATGGAGAGCACCGGAAACACGCAGGGCATGAGATTGAGAATCAGTCCGCCGAGCAGGGCGAATAGTAGAAGCAGGGGCAGGGAGGCCGCGGTTTTCGCGCCCGCGATGGCGGCAACTCGAGTGTTTGCCCCGGCAGCGGCCCCGGCGCCCGCGAATTGCGCCGCGATCTCGATGGGTACGGTCACGGTGTCATTGCCATTTTGTTCGGTGGCCAGCAGCACGCCGCGCACAACTGCGTCCTTCGGCGGTTTATAGCCGACTTTCATCGCGAGTTCGATGTCGTCTTTGTGCCGGGTCAGGATCTGCGCAGCGGCGTACTCGATGCCGCCATCGTCGTAGGGGAAGAATGCCAACGAGGTGATCTGCGGCAGAGTCGCTCCCCATTCCTTGCCCAAGGCCAGCACCAATTGGCCGTTCTGAACGTGAACCGTGGTCGCGGCAGGCTCCGGACTTGGCAGCTCGCCGCGCGCCGCCCTGAACAGCGCAGCATCCGACGGATCGGCCGGGCCGGGTCGATCGCCAACCGGCATTTTCAGCTGCAGTACGGCATCCTCGGGAATGCAGACGTCCGAACAGACCAACCAGCTCGCCTTTGCCGACAGCACTACGGGCGCCGACTGCAAGTCCTTGGGTGCGGTGATCTCAATCAGGTGCACGGCGTGCTTGGCGTAGCCATAGTTGACCAGAGGCGGGACCTCGAACCGATGCGGGGTAGTCCAGACAATGTCGCCGGCCGTGAATCCCGGTGGCAGATGCCATTCCAGCTTGGTCGCTTGGCCGGAATCGCCGGGGTTGCGCCAGTAGGTATGCCAGCCGTCACGAATGTCGAAGTCCAAGGCCACCCAGAAGGACTGGCCGGGACCGATGGCAAGCACTTCGCTGACCAAATGCGCTTTCACATTGTCGGTTGCGGCCGTGCTTCCCGATAAAGCGAGGGCCGCCGGGGAGGCCAGCAACAATCCGGACAGCCAAAATTCTGCGGTGCGCATGGCGCTATATTACCCAATAAATCAAGGCGCAGAGTTGACGTCGCCGAGCGCTGTGGAGCATCTCACAGTATGAGCCAGCCATACCGCTCGGCGGACGCTTGAGCTAAGGTAGCCACCCCACAACGATATTGCCCATGCAAGAAAACTACGTAGATCGAATCCTAAAAGCAAAAGTGTACGACGTCGCGATCGAGACTTCATTGGACGCCGCGCCGCGGCTGTCGCGCCGACTCGACAACCGCATCTTTCTAAAACGCGAAGACCTGCAACCGGTATTTTCGTTCAAGATTCGCGGCGCCTACAATAAAATCGCGCAACTCTCGCCGATCAGCGCGCAACGCGGCGTAATCTGCGCCTCCGCCGGCAACCATGCGCAGGGCGTTGCGTTGGGCGCGCGCACGCGAGGCATTCCAGCCGTCATCATCATGCCCCGCACCACCCCCGACATCAAGGTGCAGGCGGTCGCTGATCTCGGCGGTGAGATCGTGCTGCATGGCGATGACTACGATCAGGCTTACGAGCACGCCGTGGAGCTGGGACGCCGGCGCGGACTGGTTTTCGTGCATCCTTTCGATGACCCTGACGTGATTGCCGGGCAGGGCACGATCGCCATGGAGATCCTGCGGCAGCACCACGGCGATTCCATCGATGCCATTTTCGTCCCGGTGGGCGGCGGCGGCTTGATCGCCGGCATCGCCTCCTATGCCAAGGTCCTGTATCCGCGCATCAAGATCATCGGCGTAGAGCCGGAAGACGCGGCCGGAATGTACGAATCGTTGCGCGCGGGGAAGCGGGTGACTCTGGAGCGAGTGGGCATGTTTGCCGACGGCGTGGCCGTGCGCCGCGTGGGCGAGGAAACTTTCCGCCTCGCTCGTCAGTACGTGGACGAGATCATCTTGGTGACCACCGATCAGATCTGCGCCGCAATCCAGGACATCTTCCAGGATACGCGCTCCATCGCCGAGCCCGCCGGAGCGCTAGCGGTAGCCGGAATTAAAAAATATGTGGCACGCGAGAATTGCGCCGCGCGAACGCTCATCGCCATCAATGGCGGTGCAAACATGAACTTCGACCGGTTGCGGTACGTTGCCGAACGCGCCGACTTGGGCGCACAGCGTGAGGCATTGTTCGCAGTTGAGATTCCGGAACAGCCGGGTTCATTCCTGCGTTTTTGCGAACTGTTGGGCAGTCGCAGCGTCACGGAGTTCAACTACCGATTCGGCGACGCGGCAAAAGCGCAGTTATTCGTGGGACTCGCGCTCTCCCAGGGTAAGTCCGAGCGTGAAGAAGTCTTGAACACGATTGCGACCGCGGGCTTCGCCGTGCGCGACATGACCGACAACGAAATGGCCAAACTGCATGTGCGCTACATGGTGGGCGGACAAGCGCGCGACCTGGCGGATGAGCGCCTCTATCGATTCGAGTTTCCCGAACGTCCGGGCGCGCTATTGCGCTTTCTGCAGGCCATCGGCTCCGGTTGGAATATCAGCCTGTTTCACTATCGCAATCACGGATCGGATCACGGACGAGTCTTGGCTGGAATCCAAGTGCCGAACGCAAGCCGCAGCGATTTCCTGCTGCATCTCAGTGATCTGCATTATGCGTACACTGAAGAGACGGATAATGTTGCGTACCGGATTTTCCTGGGGGGTCAGTGCGTGACGTGACCGCGTATCGGGTGCTGCGCGAGCCGCGGCACGAGATTTTGCGGGTGCGCGGTCTTAAGATGCATTTGACCCGTTGGGGACCCCCGCCTGCCGAGTCGGTGCCGCCGGATTTTTTGCTCCATGGTTGGCTCGATGCCGGCGAGACGTTTCAGTTCATGGTGGACGCGCTTCGGCAGGATCGGCCGCTGGTGGCGTTGGATTGGCGGGGGTTCGGCCGCAGCGAGTGGCCGCACGAGGGGTATTGGTTTCATGACTATTTCGGCGATCTAGATGCCCTATTGGATCTATTGTCGCCTGCATCGCCGGCGCGCCTGATCGGTCATAGCATGGGCGGCAACATTGCCAGCATGTACGCAGGGATTCGGCCGGAGCGAGTGCGTTGCGTGGTCAATTTGGAAGGATTCGGCTTGAGGCGGACCTCGGCGGAGCAAGCTCCCAAGCGACTGCGCAAATGGTTGGATCAACTAAAGAGCGGAGCTGAAAGGAAGCACTATTCCTCGATGGAGGAACTGGCCGCCGTGATCCGCTTGCGCTATCCGCGATTCTCCGATGCGCAGGCCGCTTTCGTTGCTGCAGCCTGGGGCAAACTCGACGCCGGCGGCCGAGTTCGGTTGGCGAGTGATCCCCGCCATCGCTGGGTAAACCCCGTCCTGTACAAGCGCGAGGATACCGAAGCGTGTTGGCGAGAAGTACGGGCCCCGCTACTGATGATATTGGGTGAAGAGTCTGAACACTTGGCGCAGCTCGGCGTGGACGGCACCACGGCGGCCTTCCGTGCAGTGTTTCCGCACATCGAATTTGCCCGCGTCGCGGGCACAGGACACATGCTGCATATAGAAAGACCGGATTTGGTGGCGCCGCTGGTAGAGAATTTCCTGGACGCCCATTGAATGACCCGCGGCCTGCGGCAAGCTGCTCTAGGGTTCGTGTTCCTATGGTTCCTCCTCGGCGGCATCGCACACTTTGCGTTCACCGATCGGGAGATGAGCGTCGTGCCGCCCGGCCTTCCCTGGCCGCGCGTCGCCGTGTTGGTCAGCGGCGTGTTCGAATTACTTGGCGCGGCGGGTTTGCTGTTCGCCCCCTCGCGCAGGGCCGCCGGTATCGGCTTGTTCGCGCTGACGATCGCCGTGACGCCCGCTAATATTTATATGTTGCGCCACGCGGAGTCGTTCAACGTCCCGTACTGGCTCTTGGTGCTGCGGTTACCCATGCAGTTGGCATTGCTCGCGCTCATCGCCTGGAGCACTCGGTCAAGCACGCGATGCCGTACATGACAGACCCCTCTCAATAATTTACGATCGATTGCATGATGGTAAGCCAAATGCGCAAATTTCGATGGCCCTCGGGTGCCCGCCCCGATGACCATTCCTCGCTCGGCGAGCTTGGGTCGTAACTGAGTTCCCTCGGCGCCACGGGCGGATTCGCAGTCCTCAAGAATCGCGATTTCGCGTTATATCTCGGCGCGCGGTTCTGTTCTTCCATCGCCACGCAAATGATCGTCATGGCGGTCGGGTGGCAGGTGTACCGCCTCACGGGCCGGGTGCTGGATCTGGGCTTGGTCGGCCTTTCGCAATTTCTGCCGTTTTTATGCTTGGTGTTATTTGCCGGGCATGCGGCCGATCAATTCGATCGGCGAATCATCCTTCTCCTCTGCCTGTGCGCTTACGGCGCGTCTTCCGCCCTGTTGCTAGTCTTTGCGTTGGCCCACCTGACAAGCACACTGCCGATTTTCGCAGTGCTCGGAATACTGGGAATCGCGCGGGCGTTCCAATTGCCTGCATTGCAGTCCTTCGTTCCTACCATCGTGCCGCCGGCATCGCTGCGCAATGCGCTCGCCGTCAATTCCTCGGCGAATCAGGTTGCCACCATTGTCGGCCCGAGTGCCGGCGGCGTCCTGTATGCACTTGCCGAGACCGATATCGGGCGAGACAGCGGAGCCGAACTGGTGTATGTGGCGGCCGGTATTTTATTGCTCTCCGGCATTCTGATGCTTACGCTGCTTCGCAAGCGCAGGACGGGGTCTTACCGGTCCGCGGCGTCTTGGAGCAGCCTGCTGCTGGGACTACGCTTTATTTGGCGGCGTAAAACGGTACTGGGTGCGATTTCTTTAGACCTTTTTGCGGTATTGTTCGGTGGGGCAACCGCGCTGTTACCCGCGTATACGCGCGATGTATTGCACGCCGGGCCCGAAGTTTTCGGCTACCTACGGGCCGCGCCGGGCGTTGGTGCGGGCGTCACGGCGCTTTGGCTGGCGTATCGCCCGGTCTCACGTCGGATCGGTGTGGCCATGTTTGCGGGCGTTGCAGCATTTGGCATCGCGACGGTGATTTTGGGTTTGACCCATATTTTTTGGGTGGCGATGATTGCGCTGGTGGTGCTCGGCATCGGCGATATGGTCAGTGTATTCATTCGCTCGCTGCTGGTTCAATTGGAAACCCCGGATGAAATCCGCGGGCGGGTGAGCGCCGTGAACTCGGTGTGCATCGGTGCGTCCAACGAATTGGGCGAATTCGAGTCGGGTTTCACTGCCGCCTGGCTTGGATTGGTGCCGGCGATAGTGATGGGCGGGGTCGCGACCTTGTTGGTGACGTTTTTGTGGGCGAGGGTATTTTTCCCGGTACTGTGGCGTTTACAAACATTCGATCAGGCGAAGGAAAGGTAAGCGCATGCAACATCACGGTCATCGCGACCACGACCACGACCACGAGCACGGGCATGCGCATGGACTGAGCACGCAGGGCATCAATACCCGAATGGGCATCGCTGTTTCGCTGAATCTGGTTTTTGTGGTGATCGAGGGTGTCTTCGGCTTCTTGTCGAACTCGGTGGCTTTGATCGCGGATGCCGGCCATAACCTAAGCGACGTGCTGGGGCTGGTATGCGCGTGGACCGCCATGTTTTTAGGGAGAATGCCGCCGGGTGCAAAGTTTACTTACGGGTTGGGCCGTTCTTCCGTACTCGCGGCTCTCGCGAACGCCGTCCTGTTGCTCTTGGCCTGCGGCGCCATCGCCTGGGAAGCCGCCGGTCGCCTTGCGGCGCCTCCCTTCGTGGTTGGCAACACGGTGATGTGGGTGGCGGGCACCGGCATCGCGCTCAACGGCGTGTGCGCCTGGTTGCTGCACGCCGGCAGCCACGGTGATTTGAATAGGCGCAGTGCGTTCATCCACATGCTGGGTGACGCGGCAGTCTCTGCCGGCGTACTCGTATCAGGCGCGGTCATTATGGCGACCGGATGGGCCCTGTTGGATCCGATCGTGAGCCTGTTGATCGTCGCCATCATTTTGGTTGGCACCTGGGGATTGCTGCGAGATTCCTTACACCTGTCGCTCGACGGCGTCCCCGCCAGCGTCAATTCTTCGGAGGTGATGTGCTATTTGGCCGATCAACGGGGAGTGACCGACGTGCATGATCTGCATATCTGGGCGCTCAGCACGACCAGCGTCGCATTGACCGCGCATTTGGTAGTCCCGGACCGCGGCGCTGAAGATACCTTGTTGGATTCGCTCACCCCGGATCTGAAGCGGCGCTTTCACATTCATCACGCCACTTTGCAAATCGAGCGGGATCGCTGCGAAAACGCATGCGAGGCTGAAGCCGCAGGCTGACTGTTGGCTGCCGTCGACCCGCCAATGATCTGGGGCAAGGGAGACTCTGGTATGTCCAATGAAAGCGCGATACGCCGCGATGTCGGCGCTATTGCACTAATGTTTACCGGCTTGGGATCCATCATCGGGTCAGGATGGTTGTTTGGCGCTTGGCGCGCCGCTCAATTGGCCGGCCCGGGAGCGATCTATTCCTGGATCATAGGCGCGGTGATCATTTTGTTTGTCGCCTTTACCTATGCGGAACTCGGCGCCATGTTCCCCGAGTCGGGCGGCGCGGTGCGCTATGCACATTATTCGCACGGCTCGCTGGTCGGTTTCGTCGCCGGCTGGGCAGCCTGGATCGCCATCGTCTCGGTGATCCCCGTCGAGGCGGAGGCTTCGGTGCAATATATGAGTTCGTGGCCCTGGCCGTGGGCGCAACAGCTGTACGTGCATGCCGCGAACGGCCAAGGAGAATTGACTGCCCCGGGTCTGTCTATTGCCGCCGTTCTGGTGGTGATTTATTTTGTGCTCAACTTTTGGAGCGTCAAGGTATTTGCCAATACCAACAGCGCCATTACCTTCTTCAAGCTGATCGTGCCCGCCGCGACGGCTGTCGCGCTGATGTGCGCGGGATTCCATTGGGAAAACTTCCACGTTGGCATTCACGGCGGCGAGCATGCGGGCAATGCAGCCGCCATTCTCACCGCGGTGGCCACCAGCGGCATTATTTTCAGTTACAACGGGTTTCAAACTCCGGTGAATCTCGCGGGAGAGGCTCGAAACCCCGGGCGTAGCGTGCCCTTTGCCATCTTCGGATCGATTGCCTTGAGCACGGCAGTGTATGTACTGCTGCAGGTCGCGTTTCTGGGCGCAGTGGCGCCGGACCACTTGCACGAGGGTTGGGCAGCGCTGGAATACAGTTCACCATTCGCCCAGTTGGCAATTGCCCTGAATCTGCACTGGCTCGCCATCCTGCTGTATGCGGACGCATTCGTGAGCCCCAGTGGTACGGGCACGACTTACACGGCGACAACCGCCCGGATGATCTACGCCATGGAGCGCAGCGGCACCGCCCCCCCCACCCTCGGCCGAGTGCATACGCGCTACGGCATACCCAGGCCCGCGATGTGGTTCAACTTGGCCGTGTCCTTCATTTTTCTGCTTTTCTTCCGCGGGTGGGGCAAGCTGGCGGCTGTAATCTCGGTGGCCACCATCATTACTTATCTCGTCGTACCCATCAGCGTCATCGTGTTGAGGCGCACGGCTCCTAACCTGTACCGGCCACTGCGCGTGCCGGGCTTGCCTGTCCTGGCGCCGACCGCCTTCGTTCTCGCCACCCTGATGCTGTTCTGGGCGCGCTGGCCCCGCACCGGGGAGATCATGTTGCTGCTGATATTGCCCATGCCGGTGTACCTGTACTATCAAGCCAAGTCCGGTTGGCGCAATTTCGGCCGGCAGCTTCGTGCGGCATGGTGGCTGATCGCCTACTTGATGGTAATTACCGTCCTGTCGTGGGCAGGGAGCAGGGAATTCGAAGGGCACGACTACATCGGATACGGGTGGGACCAGCTCTGCGTGGTGGCAGCGGCGCTGGCTTTTTTCTCCTGGGGAGTGCGCAGCGGTTGGCGCACGCCGGGGATCGAAGCGGCGCAAAGCGGCGTGACAAATCCCGGGCAGTAATCCTTATTTAAGGCGCCTTCAAACTCAAGTCGAATTGGATGACCACCGCGTCCGAATGGGCGGCGATGTTGGATATACGAAATTGTTCAACATGCGGCGGCGGTGCCGCGGTCGACGCCATTAGTTTTTGCATGAACTCGAACACATCGATGCTGGCCGTCCGCGGCAGAACTCGAGGATCGAGTTGCAAAGCAAGATCGAGGGCGTTGCGAGTGGCTTCATCGTCGACGCGGTCGATTCGTATGTCGTCCAGCGTCAATTTGTGTTCAGTGCCGTGAAGCTTCGCCGACAAAGTGACATTGGAGGCGAAGACCGCACCGGCACAACTGTCACCGATGCGTTGCCCCAATCGCGATGACAAATGCGCGTCGAGGACTACACGGTCGGTTTCCAAGCGCACGCGGGGTGAATCGAGATAGGTGAAGCAGACCCCGCCGTCATCGATGAGATACCAACGTCCTCTTTGGTTGAAAAGCTGCTCCGCGATCAAGGTTTGTAGGGTCCGTGGACCGAGCGAAAGTACCGAGCCGGCCGCGGCGGTGGCGGTCAATACCAGCGCGGTGGCGAGCGGGACGAGACACCGCGCCAAGGATCCGGGACGTTGAATGGTTTGGCTTGGCATTCTCCTACGGTACACGCTTGTGATGAGATCTGGGGTAAACTCAAAATCGTATGCGGCATGCGCGAGGTCTAAACAGACGATAAGCCGGCTCGGTTAACGAGGTCGGGGGCGCGGGCGCGCGCGGCGCGTGGGTTCTGCGCTATAGGGATCCTCTGGCCAATAATGCTTCGGATAGCGGCCTTTGAGGTCCTTCTTGACATCGTGATATCCGCAGTTCCAGAAGCTCAGCAAGTCGCGCGTGATTTGCACCGGTCGCCGTGCAGGCGACAGCAGCTTGAGCAGCAGGGGCAATCTGCCCGCGGCCACACTCGGTGTCTGACGTAATCCGAACATTTCCTGCAGCCGCACCGATACAGTCGGTATCTCGCCGTCCATGTAGTCGATCGGTATTGCGGAGCCGCTCGGTACAGTGAGATGTGTGGGAGCTTCGCGTTCTAAGATCATGGCTTGTGCATAGGACAAACGAGACCGCAGGGAGTTGCCGAGGTCCATGCGCGAGAAATGTTCGCGTCGGGTAAAACCCGATATCCAAGGCGGCGCCCAATCCTCGAGCGCTGCCGCGAGCGCAATGTCGCTCAAATCCGGCCAAGGATCGGGAGCCGCGATCGCGTATTGACGCATCAACATCACGCGCGCCTGCCACTGGCGCAACTCCTTGGTCCAAGGCAGGTTCTCAATTCCCATTTTTCGCAGGCCCGTAAGGGCGGCATCTTGCAGCGCCTGAGGGTTCGCATTGCGAAGCTCGGTCGATTCCAATATCAGGGAGCCCAGTCGTCGCACGCGTCGCGAACGGACCGCCTGCTCGCGATCGTCCCAGAGAATCTCGGCTTGATCGACGATTAGCGGGAAAAAATATTTTTCGATGTCTGCGAGTCGCAGAGGGGCAGCGAGAAAAATCCGCGCTTCGCGTTCCGCACCGTCCAATTCCGCGGCGACGAGGAATTCTGCTTTCGCGAGCGCCTGCGGTTCGCCGAAACACGCGCCTCGGCCATTGGCCAGCAGATATCGGCCGCCATCTCCCCGCGCCCGTCCAATACGATCGGGGTAGGCCCATCCCAGCAATATTCCAGTGAATCCATGCGGATCCACGCTATCGGGGCGACTGCGATGCAATTCGCGCTGCCAATGGTCGGAACTGCGCCGCGCCTGGCTCATGGCGCGGCTGTCCACGGTAATACCGGGCGGCAGATCTCTGACATCTTCGCGCAATACCGCCACCCGCAGACGCAAGTCGACGTCGCGTGCGCCAAAGTCCGCACGCAGAATATCGCGCTCGCTGAGGATAGCCGCGATGTCACTCGCCAATCGTGATGCGCCTACTGAGTCTGCTTTGACCAGCATATGCGCCAGCCGCGGATGTGCGCCGCGCTTCGCCAGGGCTCGCCCGTGCGGCGTGACGCGCGCATTCGTGTCGATGGCCTCGAGTTGGCGCAATAAATCGCGCGCTTGCGCAAGCGGCGCCGCGGGCGGCGGATCCAGCCACATCAAGTCGGCGTCGACGGTTCCCCAGCAGCTGAGTTCCAGAGCTAACGGCGCGAGATCGGCGTGCAGGATTTCCGGCAGTGTTTGCGGCGCCAGGGATGCTTGGGTTCCCTCCGACCAGAGACGATAGCAGTGTCCTGTACTCAAGCGACCGGCTCGACCCCGTCGCTGGTCCGCCGCGGCTTGCGACACCTTGGCGGTGATAAGATGGCTCATTCCGGTCGCGGGATCGAATTCTGAGTAACGGCGCAGACCGGCGTCGACGACGACACGGATACCCTCGATGGTCAGGCTGGTCTCGGCAATGCTGGTGGCGAGCACGATTTTTCGTTCGCCCGCCCGGGCAGGTGCCAGCGCTGCATCCTGAGCCGCCGGAGCGAGTTCTCCATATAGAGCCAGAACGTGTTCATGGCGATTAAGGCCGCCCTCTTCGAGCGCTCGTTGCACCCGACGTATCTCTGCCGTCCCCGGTAAAAAACACAGGATATCGCCCGGATGCTCGCGCAGGCCCGCACGGATCATTTGGGCGATTTGCTGCTCGAGATATAGGTCGGGGCGGCGTGGAACATACTCGGTGGTCACGTCAAAGCTGCGGCCGGATGAGGCAACGATCGGCGCGTCATCTAGCAACTTGGCAATTGGCTGAAGGTCAAGGGTCGCCGACATGACCAGCAGGCGAAGATCCTCACGCAAGTTCTGCTGACTTTCGATGCACAGCGCCAGACCCAGGTCGGCGTTGAGACTGCGCTCATGAAATTCGTCGAAGATCACGCAGCCTATGCCCGCAAGAGCCGAATCCTCTTGCAGCATGCGTGTGAGAATGCCCTCGGTGAGGACTTCGATGCGGGTGTCGCGGCTCACCCGGGTGTCGAGCCGAGTGCGGTAGCCGACGCTGCGCCCCACGGTTTCGCCAAGCAGATGCGCCATTCGGCTCGCTACGGCGCGCGCCGCGATGCGCCGCGGTTCCAGCATCAGGATCTTTTGTCCGCCCAACCAAGGACTGTGCAGTAAATGCAGGGGCACGATGGTGCTTTTACCCGCGCCTGGCGGAGCCTCCAACAGCACGCTGCGGCGATTCGTCAGAGCTCTCCCCAGCGCCGGCAGGGCCTCGGTGATGGGTAGCTCGGGTAGCGGTGGCGGACTCACAGACCGATAAGATAACCCAAGGGCAGGAAGTCGAGGCGTGCATGCCTACGACAGGTCACATGCTAAGATGCCCCCCGTCGGGCCTGTAGCTCAGTTGGTTAGAGCAGGGGACTCATCAATAAATGGTGCCTTCGCATCGTAAGGTGCGAAGTGGACGGGATGAATTCAGGGAAACCTTAACAGCGCGGCTGATGGCAACCCTGAGCCAAGCCGGCGGTACACCGCCGGAAGGTGCAGAGACTACCTGAGCGCTTCAGTTGCGCTTAA
>JALYIW010000214.1 GCA_030775625.1 Pseudomonadota bacterium
GATCGCTGAGTGGGCGGGCTCGCCGCAGGTCTGCAGCAATATGCGTGGGTACGTGACGCAAATATCGAAGGGCCACACCCGCCTGCCGCAGCTTGTACCTGGCGCGCTCTATTGCTTCGAGCCGGCCGGTTGGTGAAGGCTCCATAAGCCGAGCTTAGCATCTTGATGAGTTTGATCTTCATTCGGTCATTCCCAGATATCGGCGCCCGTCGAGGTGTCCACGAAGTGGTCCTATCGCCAAAAGCGGTACTTCGACTAATCGAAGTGCTTGCCAGGAACCTGTCGTTCGCGATCTGCGGTAAAGTAACGGCGACGTTAGACGAGTCCAGCCAAAACACATGGAGTGCTGAATATGATTGGGCGCATTCGTCGTGTTTTGCAGGATTTCCCAGTTGAGGACCGCCTGATTTCCTGAGTTGGGGCCCACCTTGCATGGGTTACCGGCGGAGCCGAAGGCGACGATTGTTACGCGTCTTTTTTCTTGCTGGCAAGTTTTCTCGCTTTGACGCCGCGATAACTCTCGCCGGTGATGTTGATCGTGAGCGCGGCGTGCTGCAGCCGGTCGCGGATGGCATCGGCAATAACCGGGTCCGCGATGACTTCCGACCAGTGATCGAGCGGCAGCTGCGTGGTGAAGATCGTGGATTTGTTGATGGAACGTTCCTCAAGGATTTCGCAGAGATCTTGGGCCTCAACCGACGACATCTTGCGCATGCCCATGTCATCGAGGATCAGAACGTCGGGTCTGGAGAGTTTGTCGCGATATCGGAGATATGTTCCACTGGATCGAGCCAGCGCGACATTCTCGAGCCACGTCGTCACCGTCATGTACAGAACCGATTTGCCGCAAGCACAAGCGTGCAACCCGGTGGCTTGGGCGATGAAGGTCTTGCCGACGCCGGTTTGGCCGATCAGGAGCACCGGGCGGCCTTCGGTGAGCCACTTCAGGCCGTAGAGTTCCTTGATCTGCGCTTTGCTGATCGAGCGGCTGGCGGTGAAGTCGATGTCTTCGAACGCGGGGCGCAGCGTGAACTTGGCGGCCTTGATGCGGTATCCGGTTTTGCGCTCTTGCCGGTAGTCGGATTCGGCCTGCAAGAGCATATCGATGAACTCGCTGTAGCTGGTTTGATCGCGTGTGGCATCGGCGACGCATTGATCGAAGGCGGCGAACATGCCTAAGAGTTTCATCTCGGCCATGAGATTTTTGGCAATGGCGGTACTCATACTTGTGGTGTTTCCTGATTAATGGTGGGCAGAACAACCGCGTCAGCGCCGGCGGCGTAACGCAGCATGGGGTTGCCGGGGCGGCGCACGATCTCGCGCTGCGCCTCGGTCGGTTGGGATGGCTTGCGCGCCTGGACGAGCAGCTGCTGGAAGTACGGGCATCGATATCGGTTGTAGCGGCGCATGGTGGCGATCGCGACGGCGATGCGTTCGCTAGCGAGCTCGTGGCCGGCGAGGTTGATCTCCTTCGTGCAGCTGCGAACGAAGCCCTGAGCGCGGCGCAAGTGACCAAAGACGTCGCCGTTGAACAGCTCCACCAACAGACGATTGAGCTCGGGGTGGATAAAACGCGACTGCGACAGCAGGCTCTGCGGCGGCGGTTCGTAATAGCCGACGGAGTTTGGCGGGAAGTGCGCATCGATTTTAATGCGCCGGCCATCCTTGTGGCGGCTGCGAGGATGGATCGCCAGGCGCTCGAGATCCAAGAAGATCTCGACCCGGTTCTCGGTGAGCTTGACCCGCAACTTCTTGTGGCGATGGATGTGCGGGGCGCTGTAATAGTCGCCCTCGACGCAGAGATAACAATCGGGATGCAGCGTCGCCTCTTTCCATTCGCCACCGTCGAACTCGGTCTGCGGCAGCGCTTTGAGGGCGATTTTCTCCAGTGCCTCGAAGCGCTCGCGGCGCGAGACACCAAAGCGGGTATGGCGCCGATCATTGATTCGTTGCACGCACTCCGCGAGCGCTTGATTGATTTGCGCAAGCGACGTAAAGGTCGTGCGCCGATAGCGGAAGCGTTGGTAGCGCATGAGGACTTTCACCGCGCCTTCGACGATGGCCTTGTCCTTCGGATGATTCGGGCGAGCGGGCACGATGGCGGTCGCAAAATGCGCACCGAGCGCGGCATAGCCCGGGTTCAGATCGGGGTCGTACAGATGGCATTTCAGGACGCCTTGCTTCAGGCAGTCCGGCACCGTCACGTGGCTCACCCCGCCGTAGAAGGCGAACATGCGCCGGTGACATCCAAGCCAGTTGCGACTCTTCATGTCCTCGGCCGCCCGCGCGAACAGCAACTGACTGAACCCGAGCGCGGCGACGAACACCCACGCTTTATGGATTTCGCCGGTCTTGATCTCCAGCCACTCGATCGGGTCGCCGGCGTAATCGACCTCGACGCGCTCGCCGGGCGCGAAGTCCCTCGCCGTGACGCTTGCCATCCGGTATTGCGGGAACTTGCGGTAGAACTGCTTCCAGAAGTTCGAGTACGTGGTCAGGTGCTGGGCCTTTTCCTCCCACAAAAACTTCAACGGATGCCCCAGCCCCAAATCGTGGATGATCG
>JALYIW010000215.1 GCA_030775625.1 Pseudomonadota bacterium
TTGCCGACGGGCGAGACTTTCGACACCTTCGACTTCAACGCTGTGCCCATGGTCAGCAAGGCGCAGGTCATGGCGCTCGCCGCCGGGTATGGCTGGCTTGATCAGGGCGCCAATATCCTGCTCTTTGGTCCGCCCGGCGGTGGCAAGAGTCATCTTGCGGCAGCCGTCGGTTTGGCTCTCGTCCAAAACGGCCGGCGCGTGCTGTTCATGCGCACCACCGACCTCGTCCAGCGACTGCAGGTGGCGCGCCGGGAGCTGGGGCTCGAAGCCGCCATCACGAAACTCGACAAATACCAGCTGCTGATCCTCGACGATATCGCCTATGTCACCAAGGATCAGGCCGAGACCAGCGTGCCGTTCGAGTTGATCGCTGCCCGCTATGAACGCCGATCGTTGCTCATCACGGCCAACCAGCCCTTCGGTGAATGGGGCCAGATTTTCCCCGACCATGCCATGACGCTGGCAGCCATCGACCGGCTCGTGCACCACGCCACGATCCTGGAGATGAACGTAGAAAGTTATCGCCGGAAAGCCGCGCTCACACGCAAGCGTGGCTCCGCTGATTGAACGGCAACCCCCGCAACCAACGGGAGGTTGCCGGGGCTCACGGCGACCACTGCCGTGAGCCCCTCGCAACAGATGCCAAGGCTCTGACTTTGCGCCGCTTTCGGGAGACAGCGGACATAAAGCGATTTTCGGCGCGCAACGATCTGCAGCGTTTGATCCAACTGCGACATTTGTGCTGCGTCTTGCAGCAGTCTCTCCCCAGGAATTGCAGGATCCCGATATTCGCTTTAGCTCCCTTTCAACCGTCCAGGGAGGAAGTTGTCCCCCCGTGTTGTTACGGACATCTGATTTAAGACGGCGAAAACTCCTGCAATGTTAGCGAACCCATAGAAGAGTAGAATAGTCCACGGAAAGTTTCGCCCATATGTTGTCAGTCTCGCGCGATCCTCGGACCGACGGTCAGAACGGAGACGAGATCGCTGCATTAGCGCTCTGCGCATTGCGCAAACTCAGCCGCGCGATTGCCGTGATCGACTCTCGCGGCCGCATCCTGTTGGAAAATTCGACCTTTAGCGAACTGTTCGCCGATGAAGCGTGGGCGGCAGAACTCCTGGACTCGGTTTGCCCTGCGGCGGAAAGGCTCGATCGCACCGAGCCGCGCGAGATCCGCTATCGAGACGGGCGGATATTCGGCGTCGAGACGGTACGTATTCCGCAAGGGCTGCTCGTAGCCGCCGAGGATATTTCCGGCCGTGTTGCCGAGAGGGCGCGTACTGCAGAGATGGCGCGCACCGACCCGGTTACCTCCCTCGGCAATCGCCCGATGTTCCACGAACGTTTGGCGGCGCTTCTGACATCCCCCGATCAGCCGGCAAGCGTGGCGGCAGTCCTGGTTTTTGACCTGGATCGCTTCAAGGCCATCAATGATTCGCTTGGCGCCTCGGTCGGCGATGCGCTGCTGGGGATCGTCGCGGAACGGGTTCGCTCGGCCGTCGGGCCCGCCGACGTGGTGGCGCGCTTGGGCGGCGACGAATTTGGTATCGTCCAAATCGGCCGACCGCAGCCCGAATCGGCAGCCGCTCTGGCGAAGCGCCTCGTCGATCTGCTTGGCCGGTCCTACATCGTGAAAGGTCATCTCCTCAATGTTGGCACCAGCGTTGGTATCGCACGGGTACCTGCCGATGGCCGGGACACGGACCAAATCCTGAAGAACGCAGACCTAGCCCTGAACCACGCCAAGCAAGGGGGACAAGGCAGCTATCGTTTCTTCGAGGCCGCGATGGACGAGCAAATGCAGGCGCACCGCAGCCTGGAGCTCGACTTTCGCCGCGCACTGGCCCTGCGCGAACTCGCGCTTGTCTATCAGCCACAGCTCAACCTCGGTTCGAAACGGATCACGGGCTTCGAAGCGTTGCTGCGCTGGCATAGTCCCAAACGAGGGTTCGTCTCACCGGCCGATTTCATACCGCTCGCCGAAGAGATCGGTCTCATCGTGCCGATCGGCGAATGGGTGATCCGCACGGCCTGTGATGAGGCCGTCGGCTGGCCGCAACCGCTCAATGTCGCCGTCAACGTCTCGGCCGTGCAGTTCGGCAGCCTGAACCTCTTTTCCACAATCCAGTCGGCGCTGGCGCAAAGCGGTCTCGATCCGCGGCGGCTGGAGGTGGAAATCACCGAGAGCGTGCTGCTTGGCGACCATCGCGCGGCCCTCGACACGCTGCTCAGGGTTCGCGAGCTTGGTGTTCGCGTATCGATGGACGATTTCGGCACCGGATACTCGTCGCTGTCCTACCTGCGGAGCTTTCCCTTCGACAAGATCAAGATCGATCAGTCGTTCGTCCGTGGACGGTCTGACGATCCGAGCGGCATGGCCATCGTCCGCGCCATCGCAGGATTGGGCCAGAGCCTCGGCATGACGACGCTTGCGGAGGGCGTCGAAACCGAAGAGCAACTGGCGCGCGTCGCCGCGGACGGCTGCACCGATGTGCAGGGCTACCTGATTGGCCGGCCGCTTCCACCGGAACGGATCGGCGAGTTCCTTCAATCTTACGGGAAAATCGCGCCCGCCGCGGCGACTGATCAACGCTCTTCAAAGGTCGATTGAAACAGGATGGAATGACATCATGACGATGACTCTCTATCGCCTCGTTTACTACAGCCGGAATTGCGTCCAGGGCACGGCGGCCGAGGTAGCCGCAGAGGTGAACGCCATTCTCAAATCCGCGCAGCGCAATAATGCCCCGCTCGGTGTCACCGGGGCGCTCATCTTCAATGCTGGCATGTTCGCTCAGGTGCTCGAAGGCGATCGTCAAGACGTCGCGTTGACGTTTGAGCGGATCCAGCGGGACACGCGCCATGGCGACGTTCAGGTACTCGCCTTCGAGGAGGTTCCGTATCGCGAATTCCCCTCGTGGTCGATGGCCTTTGTGGGTCGCTCCCGGGAGGGAGAGAATCTCTTCGGCCATATTGCTGAGGCGACAGGTTTTGAGGCTAGACGGATGGAGGGGGAGCGTATCTTCGAAATCATGCGCACTATTGCTTTGGAGGAAGAAGCGCGCGCCGCATAGAGCAGCTTTGACACTTTCAGGACATCGCGCGGTGTGCACTCCTGCCTCGGGGCCGTATTTTCAAGAATGCAACGAGCAACTCGTTGTTTAACAAGCCTGTGTCATGAATTTTCTTTTCTGGCAAATGGGGTGAACCATGCTTTGTCGTCTTGTCTATTTCAGCAAATACAACATCAGTTCTCGCGGGGATACATTGACCGCCGATCTGAAGCAGATCCTCGCCAGCGCAATTCGCTCGAATTCGCAGTGCGATGTAACCGGCGGCCTTGTCTTCAATCGGAATTATTTTGCGCAGGTTCTTGAAGGCGAATTCGCAGCGGTGACGCAAACATATGCCCGCATCAGCAACGATCCGCGACATACGGACGTCTGCATTGTCGATATGAAACCGGTTAGCAAGCGGCTATTTGGTGCTTGGTCGATGGGCTATGCCGGCAACACGAAATTATTCGAGGCACTCTGCAAAGAATACGGTCATGCCGGAGGATTTGACCCGCCCGGCATGTCGGCAAATGACTTGTTGGCTTTCATCCTGACGCTCGTTACCAACGAAGAAATGGTCGCGTCCTCGCGGGAAGTTGCCGGGCACCTGGCACAGGCTTGACGCCGCAACCCTTTCCCTCCGGGGAAACGGCAAAGTGCGGAATCGACTAGATTTTACTGCGGTGCATGAGACCGGAAGTGGCACTTAGCGACATGGTGCACCGCCGCACGACTTCGGTCGCAAACGGGGAACGCCGGACATGGATGGACCTGCGGGTTGCCCGGCCCCAGTCGCGATTGAAGCGGCAATCAAAGGTCGGCATCCTCAAAATGGCTTGCACCGGCCAAGGGTCAGCGTGATTAGTCCTAATCTCACGGCCGCCGGCACTCATCCTGATTGCCGCGCCGTTCTCATGCAGATTGTCGCGCTACAGTTGGCCAGATCACCGTTGTGTTCGGCATCGTCGTCACCTCGACGTGGGGCGCGACGCAATGGGCGGCTCACGCACTTGGCTGTCAGGATGGTCTCGGCTCGCCCTGGTTCACGCTGTCCGGCTATCCAGTCTACCTGCCGTGGCGGCTGTTCGAGTGGTGGTTTGCCTACGAGGCTTACGCGCCAGAGATTTTCGAGCGAGCTGGCGCCATGTCCGCAGGCGGCGGAGTTGGGCGCGTTGTTCGCGGTCGTCAATTACGTCTGGCGCGCGCGGCAAAACCAGCTGGTCACGAACCTATGGCTCGGCGCGGTGGGCGACGCCGAAAGAGATCGTCAACGCCGGCTTGTTCCGGGCAAAGGGCGTCTTTCTCGGTGGTCTCGACGACAATAATCTCCGCCATGACGGTCCAGAACATGTGATGTGCTTTGCGCCGACGCGCTCGGGCAAGGG
>JALYIW010000216.1 GCA_030775625.1 Pseudomonadota bacterium
GCTATCTTCAGCCTGGTCCGCAACCTCGGCGGCAGCATCGGCATTTCGCTGGTGCAGACCATGCTCGTGCGCAATAGCATCGTCAGCCACGCATCGCTGGTCGAACGCATCACCACTTCGAGCCCCGCATGGAATAATCCGGCCGTCGCCTCTGCCTACCATGTCAATTCTCCCGGGGGAGCCGCGTTGCTGGACAGGGTGATTACGCAGCAGGCCGCGATGATTGCCTACATCAATGATTTTTGGCTGATGTTGTTTCTGACTCTGCTCGTCACTCCCTTATTGCTGTTCATTCGCCCGCCGAGCCGCGCTTCCATGCGGGCGCTGGACGCCCCTGCCGTCATGGACTAGCGCCCCTAGCGGGGTGCAGCGAAGTCCTGCGTCCAGTAGATCCCGGCGCGGCTGCGCAGATTGGCCGCGAACGCGATTCCGATCTGGGTGAATCGACCATCCATGATGTTCTCGCAATGCGGCGGGCTTGCGAGCCAGCCTTGCGTGACTTCCGCGGCGCTCATGGCACCGGCGGCGATATTTTCGCCGACGATGCGGTAGGGTCCGTAACCTGCGAGCCGCACGCGTACCTCGGGCGTACTGCCATCATGGCCGCGATGCTCAAATTCACCGTACTGTGCCATGTCTCGAGAATGTCCAAGCGCAGCCGCAGCCAGGCTCGTGTTCAGTTTCAATGGCGGCACCGGCGGAAAATATCGGCCGCCGCAGCGGCGCCCGGCGCCGCGTGCTTCGTTGAGCAGATCGACTATGCGCCGGTTGACGCTCGGAGCATCGGCGGCGGAGGGTACGGACACAGGCTCCGCGAGCACCAGCCACACATCGCGGCCGCGGCGCGCCGCGCCGATTTCGCGGAACCGGGGATTGGTGAGCGTCGCGCAAAAATTAGCAGCAAGCGCCTGCCTGACTTGCCCGTCATTCAGCGAGCCCGACAAGTGCAAGCTCGAGGATTGAGCGGCAAGATAGCCCAGCGACCTCAGTGCGTCGTGCAACTGCGCCCCCGCGGCAAGTCGGGCGGCGGCCTGTCGGAGTTTCGCATTGCTTTGCAGCGCCTCATGCATGGCGGGACCGCAGCCCTGTCGGCGCGCCCAATCGACCGCCTCCAGCGCGTCGGCGCCCACCGTCTGGGGACTGGCGAAGATCAGGACGACGATGTTGGCAAGTAGCGCTTTCAAACGCGGTTCGGGCCCGGGGCGGAGGCAGTGTCCGCCAGCAGCTTGCCGGCCTTCGGTGCAATCCAACGCTCGGCGTCATCGAACAAGGTGAACGCTGCGGGAACGATGACCAACGTCAGAGCGGTAGAGGTGATCAGTCCGCCGATGACCGCGATGGCCATGGGTCCGCGAAAATCGCTGTCGCCGCCCCAACCAATGGCGACCGGCAGCATGCCGGCCACCATGGCGACGGTGGTCATGACAATAGGCCGTGCGCGTTTGTGGCCGGATTCCAGAATGGCCTGCGAACGCGGCTTGCCCGCCCGCATCTCTTCGATGGCAAAATCCACCAACAGAATCGAATTCTTCGCCACAATGCCCATCAGCATGAGAACACCGATGACCACCGGCACGGAGAAAGGCAGGCCGGTGACGAGCAATGCTAGTACCGCCCCTCCCAGGGACAGTGGAATTGCGCAGAGAATCGTAATGGGTTGAAGTACGCGCACGAACAGCAGCACCAGCACCGCGAATACCATGAGAATGCCCCCGCCGATTGCCAATTCGAAATTCCGGTACAGTTCGTTCATGAACTCGGCATTGCCCGTGGCAATCAAATGCACACCCTCGGGCAAGTGCTTCAACGTCGGCAGCGCATAAATCTTTTTGGTGGCGGTGCCGAGTTCGACGCCGGGACTCAAATCAGCCTCGAGAAACAGCCGGCGGCTCTGATTGTAGCGGCGAATCGCGGAAGGACCCTGACCGAAGCTCAAATCGGCCACCGATTTGAGCGGCACGCTCGCGCCCGCTGTGGTGGGCACCGGCAGATTTTCCAAAGTGGTCAGATCGCGCCGCGCACTCTCGGTCAGACTCACACGGATGGGAATTTGGCGATCGTTCAGGGAGAATTTCGCGCCGTTTTGCGGCAGATCGCCGAGCGTCGCAATCCGAATGGTCTCGCTGATGCTCTGTACGCTCACGCCCAACCGGGCGGCCACATCCAGATGGGGATGTACGACTATCTCCGGACGCGGCAAATCGCCTTTGATGCGCGCATCGCGTACTTCTTTCAGCCCGCGGATCTGTGCCAGCGCTTTATGGCCGGTAGCCTCGACCAAGAGTGGATCATCGCTCGTCAGATACAAGGAAATATCACGGCCTCCTCCAGCCTGGCTGGAAAAGTTCAAGTGCCCGTCAGCCACCTCGGCGAGCAACGGCATCATAGACTGCTCCCACTCCTTCTGAGTCTGCGTACGCTGGGTACGAGGCCTCAGACTGATGAACAGCGAGGCGTTACGAATCTCCCCGCCGCTCCCTACGCCGATGAATTCGACCACGTTGGTCACTGCGGGAGAATTGCGCAGGATGGCGCTGGCGGCCGCAGAAGCCCGCGCCGTGTCCGCCAAGGTCCCGCCGGGCGGCAGTTCGATATCCAGCTGCGATCTCGCGAAATCTTCAGCCGGCACGAAGGCAGTCGGGATGACCCATAGGCATCCCACGGACGACAGGAAAAATAATGTTCCCGCGGCGACGGTCTTCCATCGATTGGCGATGCACCAACGGAGCAGCGCCAGGTAGCGCTTCATGATCGGGCCGTCCCCGGTATGAACCGGGAGAGGGTCGCCGCTCAGCGCATAGGCGGCCAATACCGGCGTGACGAGACGCGCCACCATCAAAGAGATGAATACGGCGACCGATACGGTCATGCCAAATTGCTTGAAATATTGCCCGGTCAAACCACCCATGAAACTGACTGGGAGGAATACGGCAATAATGGTGAATGAGGTGGCAACGACCGCGAGCCCGATCTCATCCGCCGCATCGATGGCTGCCTGAAAACAGTTCTTGCCCATGCGCATGTGGCGAACGATGTTTTCTGTTTCGACGATGGCATCGTCCACCAACACCCCGGCGACCAGCGACAGCGCCAGTAACGTAATATGATTGAGGGTAAAACCCATCCATTGCATGAACGCAAAGGTGGGAACCGCCGACAATGGGATGGCGAGGGCCGCAATCAGGGTCGCGCGCGCGTTGCGTAAAAAGAACCATACCACCGCGATGGCCAGAATGGATCCTTCCACCAGCGCGTTCATCGCGGAGTGATACGTTCTCTCCGTGTGCTCCACCGTGGTGAATATACTGCTTATGTGCACTGCAGGGTTCTCGGCCAGAATCTTCTCGAGTTCGGATTGCACGGCTGTGGCTACCGAGACATCGGAGGCGCCGACGGCTTTGGCCACGCCGAAGGTGACGGCTGCACGTCCATTTAAGCGCGCGAGGGTACGCACTTCCTCAATGCCGTCGCGCACGTCGGCGATTTCGCGCAACCGAACCGATTTTCCACCCGGAAGCATGATTTGCGTGTCGCCCAAGGCCTCCGCGGTTTTTGCCCCGCCCAGCACCCGAATGGCCTGCTCGCCGCCGCCCACCTGCGCGCGGCCACCGGCGGCATCGATGTTCAGAGCGCGCAGCTGTTCATTGACTTGTACGGCTGTCACAGCGAGCGCCTGCAGTCTGCCCGGATCGAGTTCTATGCGGATTTCCCGGCTGACGCCGCCGGCACGCGAGACTTGTGCGACACCGGCAACGCCCAGCAGTCGCTTGCTTACCGTATTGTCGATAAACCAACTGAGCTGTTCCAGGCTCATGCTGGTGGTGCTGACGGCGTAGTAGGAAAATGCGTCGCCCTCGGTGTTTTGCCGTGTCACCAGCGGTTCCATGACGCCCTGCGGCAGATCAGTGCGCACCTTGGCCACCGCATCGCGGACATCGGTCACGGCTCGATCGATGGACGTGCCGATCTCAAATTGCACGAAAATGGTGACC
>JALYIW010000217.1 GCA_030775625.1 Pseudomonadota bacterium
GCACTGCCCTGGTGCTGGAGGAGGCCGGCGTGACCTGCCGGCGCGTCAATAAAGTGCGCGAGGGTCGCCCGCACGTCGTCGATATGATAAAAAACGATGAGGTGGCAATGATAGTCAATACCACCGAGGGCAAGCAGGCGGTGCGCGAATCGCGTTCGATTCGGCGCGAAGCGGTGGCCAGAAAGGTCACTTATTACACCACGGTGTCGGCGGCGCGCGCGACTTGCGATGCGCTCGATCATTTGGGCGACATAGAAGTGAATCGGCTGCAGGATCTGCACAAGGAATTGTCGGCGTGAAGCGAACTCCCATGACTCTGCGCGGCGCCGAGATTCTGCGCGTGGAGCTGAAGCATCTGAAGAGCGAAGCCCGCCCGAACGTCATCAAGGCGATTGCCGAAGCGCGCGCGCACGGCGATTTGAGCGAAAACGCCGAATACCACGCCGCTCGTGAGCAGCAGAGTTTCATCGAAGGACGCATCAATCAAATCGAGTTCAATCTGTCGAACTGCGAAATCATCGATGTCACCAAATTGAACGCCACCGGCCGAGTGGTGTTTGGCTGCACGCTGGAACTCGAGGACCAGGACGGCGGCAGTAAGGTGGTGTATCAGTTGGTGGGCGATGACGAGGCCGACATCAAGAACGGACTGTTGTCCGTCTCCTCGCCGATTGCGCGCGCCCTGATCGGCAAGTCACAAGGCGACGTGGTGGACGTGACGACTCCCGGCGGCACCCGTT
The DNA here is from genome assembly GCA_030775625.1 of Pseudomonadota bacterium. GTDB lineage: Bacteria > Pseudomonadota > Gammaproteobacteria > Steroidobacterales > Steroidobacteraceae > Bog-1198. The sequence continues at coordinate 741 of JALYIW010000217.1, forward strand.
CCTATGAAATCGTTTCCGTGAAATACCTGTGAGTCGAGTCTTCCGAGTGGTGTTCGCCCTCTGGGCCGGCAGTCTGTGGTCACTGGCTGCATGGGTGTCGCCGACCCTGTTCTATTCGCAGAGCGACCGGCATCTGGCCGGGGTGTTGGCCGGAAAATTATTGAGCATCGAGACCTATGTGGGCCTCGGCGTCGTATTGCTGGCACTACTGCTGCGCAGACGCCGAGGATTTTTGCTCGGCTACGCGGCCGCCGGCCTGCTGGTCGTCAACGAGTGGCTCCTGAAGCCGGTCATGGCCGCGGCTCATGCCCGCGGCACCGCGGCCGGGCTTGGCTTTGGCGCCTGGCACGGGGTGTCCGCCGTCCTGTACCTGTGCGCCTGCGCGGGCGTGCTGATCCTAGTCTGGAATGAGGATTTTCGGTAGTTCGTTGCGGCGTCGGTAAAAGATCCCGACGTGACCGATGCGCTGCACCAGTTCGCTCATCGTGCGGCTTGCCAACTGCTCCAGGGCTGCATTGCGTTCCTCCCTTTGGCCGACGCGCGCGCTCACTTTGACCAGTTCATGGTCGCGCAGGGCGCGATCGAGTTCGGCCGCAACCCCGTCGGTGATGCCGGCGTTGCCGAGCATGACGATGGGGCTCATGGGATGCGCCAGGCGCCGCAGATGTTTTTTTTGCTTTTCAGAGAGGGCCATTAGGCGATTATAGTCCGAAGCCCATGCCCAAGCGTTCAAAAAGCAGTGCCCGATGGCTCGCGGAACACGCCAACGATGAGTTCGTCAAACGCGCCCAAAAAGAAGGCTGGCGCTCACGTGCCGTTTTCAAGCTGGCGCAGATTCAAGAAACCGAGCGCTTGCTGCGCCCCGGGATTCGCTGCGTGGATTTGGGCGCGGCACCCGGCGGCTGGAGCCAATACGCGGCGCGCATCATCGGCGGCGGCAGCCGCATGGTTGCGACCGACATATTGCCCATGGATGCGATAGTGGGTGTCGAGTTCGTGCAAGGCGATTTCCGCGAGCCGGCGGTTCTGGAAGCGTTATTACAACGGGTGGGCGCGGCCAAAGTCGACCTTGTTTTGTCCGATATGGCCCCCAACATGACAGGCATAGACGCAGTCGATCAGCCCCGTGCCATGTATTTAGCCGAGCTGGCGCTGGAATTTGCGGATCGCGTGTTGGCGCCGGGGGGCGATTTGCTGGTGAAATTGTTTCAAGGCGCCGGTTTCGAGCAAATCATCAAGGACGCCCGCAGCCGTTACGGTCGGGTAGTGACAAAAAAGCCAAAGGCGTCACGAACCCGCAGTCCTGAGATCTATCTGTTGGCGCGGCAGTTTGGGATGGTGTAACTTCGGGGGTACCCGTCCGGGAACGTGCACCGTGCTCTTGTGTCCAAACGTGTATGAGTCTAGGTGAAATTTGAACGATCTGACGAAACAAATTCTGTTGTGGGTCGCGTTGGCGGTGATTCTGCTCGCGATATTCAGTCAATTTGGCACGCGTACGGGGCAGCCGGCGACCATCGATTACTCCCAGTTCCTGTCCGAGGTCAAAAGTAACAATGTCGATTCGGTGACGCTCAAGGGCGAAATCATCGAAGGCAAGCGGCGTTCCTCCGGCGAACCGTTCGTCACTTATAATCCCGAAACTGGCAATGGCGCGCTGATCGGCCTATTACAGTCCCAAAACGTCAAATTCCGCGGCGAACCGCCGAAGCAGCAGTCGGTGATTTTGCAATTGCTGATCTCCGCGTTTCCGATATTGATTCTCATTGGCTTCTGGGCTTACTTCATGCGCCAGATGCAAGGGGCCTCTGGCGGACGTGGCGCCATGTCCTTTGGCAAGAGCCGCGCCCGGCTATTGGGCGAGGATCAAGTGAACATCACCTTCGCCGACGTCGCAGGCGTCGAAGAGGCGAAGCAGGAAGTGGTCGAAATCGTCGACTTCTTGAAGGATCCCGGCAAGTTCCAGAAACTTGGCGGTAAGATCCCCAAGGGTGTACTCATGGTCGGGTCGCCTGGGACGGGTAAGACCCTATTGGCTCGCGCCATCGCCGGCGAGGCCAAAGTTCCGTTTTTCACGATTTCCGGGTCCGATTTCGTCGAAATGTTCGTGGGCGTCGGCGCTTCGCGAGTTCGGGACATGTTCGAGCAGGCCAAGAAGCACGCCCCTTGCATCATATTCATCGATGAAATCGACGCGGTGGGCCGGCACCGAGGCGCTGGCCTGGGTGGCGGCCATGATGAACGCGAACAGACGCTGAACCAGTTGCTGGTCGAGATGGACGGCTTTGAAGGCAACGAAGGCATCATCGTCATTGCCGCCACCAATCGGCCCGATGTGTTGGATCCGGCGCTGCTGCGTCCCGGCCGATTCGACCGTCAGGTGGTCGTGCCCCTACCGGACGTTCGCGGCCGTGAGCAGATTCTCAAAGTACATATGCGCAAGGTGCCGCTCAGCGACAACGTCAAGCCGTCGGTCATTGCCCGGGGCACACCCGGATTCTCCGGCGCGGATCTGGCCAACTTGGTGAATGAGGCCGCTTTGTTCGCCGCCCGCGGCAACAAACGCTCAGTCACGATGGAAGAGTTCGAACGCGCCAAGGACAAGATCATGTTGGGTGCCGAGCGCCGCTCCATGGTGATGACCGAGGAAGAGAAGCGCAATACCGCCTATCACGAGTCGGGCCACGCCATCGTCGGCCTGAGCGTTCCCGAACATGATCCAGTGTACAAGGTGACCATCATTCCGCGCGGGCGCGCCTTGGGCGTGACCATGTTCCTGCCGGAAAACGATCGCTACAGCACCAGCAAACGCCAGCTCGAGAGCCGCATCGCAACCCTGTTCGGCGGCCGTGTCGCCGAAGAGCTGGTGTTCGGAGCCGATGCCGTGACCACTGGTGCGTCGAATGACATCGAGCGCGCCACCGAATTGGCCCGCAACATGGTGACTCGCTGGGGCTTGTCGGATCGATTGGGACCCCAGACCTACAGCGAGGAATCGGGCGAAGTGTTCCTCGGCCGCAGCGTCACCCAGCACAAGCAGGTGTCGGATGTGACCGCGCACGTGATCGACGAGGAAGTGCGCCGCGTGATCGACAGCAACTATCAGCGCGCCTACAAGATACTGCAAACCAACATGGACAAGTTACAGAGCATGTCCGAGGCCTTGATCAAGTACGAGACCATCGACGAAGAGCAGATCAAGGACATCATGGAAGGACGCGTTCCGCGCCCGCCACGTGACTGGGACGATACACCGACGCCGACGCCGCGGGGACCGACTGCCGAGAAGCCTACGACGCCCCTCGTGAATCCTTCGCCACAGCATTAGGCGCTGCGGCTGGTCACGGCGAAATTTCGCACGGGCGGTACCGGGAAAACATGCACGCGATGCCGTAAATCGCTGGACCGGCGTTCGTGGTCGGGCCAGAACCTCATGAAATAAATGCAGTGGCGCTGTCGCGATAAAACGATTGACCTGACGCGACCTGTCGTCATGGGCATTTTGAATGTCACGCCTGATTCGTTTTCCGATGGGAATCGGTATGCGAGCACCGGGGCGGCGCTCGAGAGGGCGATGCGAATGGTGCAGGAGGGAGCGACCATCATCGATGTGGGCGGGGAGTCCACCCGGCCGGGTGCGGTGGTAGTGCAGGAGGCGAGTGAGATCGCGCGGGTGGTCCCGGTGATCGAAGCCATTGCGGCTGCCTCGAATGTCGCGATTTCCATCGATACCAGCAAGCTCGGCGTGATGCAGGCGGCGGCGGCGGCGGGCGCCTGCATCGTGAATGACATCTACGCGCTGCGCGCGGACGGCGCCCGTGCCTGGGCGGCGGCCGCAGGGGTCGGAGTGTGTTTAATGCACATGCAGGGTGAGCCGCGTACCATGCAGGATAATCCCCGCTACGCCGACGTCGTGGCGGAGATCATCGAGTTCTTGGCGCACCAAAAAAAACTATGTCTGGACGCCGGTATTCCCGCCGACGCGATTGCGGTCGATCCGGGATTGGGCTTCGGCAAGGGATTGGCCCACAACCTGACGGTGTTGAAGAGGCTGGCGAGTCTGGCGGCACTCGATGCGCCGCTGCTCGTCGGCGTTTCACGCAAGAGCTTCATCGGCAGGATTTTGGACCGTACGGTCGATGAGAGGCTCTACGGCGGATTGGGGCTGGCGGCGCTGGCCGTGAGTTTCGGCGCCCGAGTCATCCGTACGCACGACGTCGCTGCGACCCGGGATGCGATACGCATGGTGAGTGCGGTTTTGCAAGGAATTGAGAATTGAGCAAATATTTTGGAACCGATGGTGTGCGCGGCCGAGTGGGAGAGGCGCCGATGACCGTGGATTTTGCGCTGCGGCTGGCGAGCGCGGTGGCGCGCGTGCTTGCCCCGGATGGCGGGCGCGTGCTCATCGGGAAGGACACTCGCGTCTCGGGATACATGTTCGAGTCGGCTTTGGAGGCAGGATTCGTCGCCGCCGGCGTGGATGTCATGTTGATCGGCCCGCTGCCTACGCCGGGCGTCGCCTATATGACGCAGCGTTTGGGTTGCAGCTTCGGCGTGGTGATCAGCGCGTCGCACAATACGTATCAGGACAACGGCATCAAGTTCTTCGATGGCACCGGCAGCAAGCTCTCCGACGACATTGAACGCAAGATCGAGGCTTTGCTGGACATGCCGGTGGTCACCCAGGAATCGGAGCATTTGGGCAGGGCAATACGCATAGACCGCAGCCGCACCCAGTATCAGCAGTTCTGCGCCTCGACCATCCCTGAAGGCATGGATCTGCAGGGCTTCAAAATAGTCATCGATTGCGCCAACGGCGCCGGCTACAAAGTGGCGCCGCGCGTGCTTGCCGATTTGGGGGCGGAAATCGTCCCCATCGGTTGTTCGCCGAATGGCCGCAACATCAACGACGGTTGCGGCTCGACTGCGCCCGAGCTTTTGCAGCTGACGGTTCCCGGCGTGCGCGCGCAGCTCGGAATCGCGCTGGACGGGGACGGCGATCGGCTGGTCATGGTGGACGAACTCGGCCGCAGCGTCGACGGCGATCAATTGCTGTACATCTTGGGCAAATCGCGGCGCGATCGCGGTGAATTGACGGGACCCGTGGTCGGCACCGTCATGAGCAATCTGGGGCTGGAACACGCGTTTGCGGAAATCGGCATCGAATTCCAACGCGCCCAGGTAGGCGACCGCCACGTGCTCGCGCTGCTCAACGAACTCGGCGCAACCTTGGGAGGCGAAACCTCCGGCCACATTCTATGTCTCGATAAGACCACGACCGGAGATGGATTGGTCAGTGCCTTGCAGGTGCTCAGCGTCATGAAGCAAACCGGGGCCAGCCTAGCGGAACTCTGTGCGGGCATGCGCAAATACCCCCAGGTTCTACTGAACGTGCGTGTCGCCAAGCGTTTCGATCCACTGGCAGAGCCGGCGGTGCTGCAAGTAGCCAGGGACGTGGAGCGCCGATTCAAGGGTCGCGGACGCATCGTGCTGCGCGCCTCGGGGACCGAACCGCTGATTCGCGTCATGGTCGAGGGCTACGATGCGGCGCTGGTCAAGGCGGGCGCCGCCGAAATCGCGGCGGCGGTGGCGGTGGCGGCAAAGAATACTTGAGCGACGGGGCTTGCAGTTAATGCGGCGCGCGGCTAATCTTCGCCGCCTTTCCCGCAGGGCAAAGGCCCGAAGGTTAGGCCTATGCGTCGTCAGATGGTAGCGGGTAATTGGAAAATGCACGGTGCCCTCACCACCAATCAGGCATTGCTCGCCGAGTTGGAGATGAGGCTCAAGCCCGACTGGCCAATCGACATCGCCGTGTTCCCGCCTTATGTCTATTTGGCCGATGCGGTTCGCATGCTGGATGGCGGGCGAATCGCCGTCGGCGCGCAAGATGTCTGCGCCGAGTCCGGCGGCGCGTTCACGGGTCAGGTGTGCGCTCCCATGCTCAAAGATGTGGGCTGCACGTACGTGATCGTGGGGCACTCCGAACGACGGCGCTGGTATCACGAAGATGATGCATTGGTGGCGCGAAAATTCGCCGCTGTCTTGGAGGTGGGCCTCAGTCCGGTGCTGTGCGTGGGGGAAACCCTGGAAGAGCGCGAAGCACGGCAGACTGAAGCGGTGATCGGGCGGCAGCTCGACGCGGTGGTCGCCATGCATGGGATCGGCGGCTTCGCCCGGGCGATTCTTGCCTATGAGCCTGTGTGGGCCATCGGTACGGGGAGGACGGCTTCGCCAGAGCAGGCGCAGGCGGTGCACGAGTTCCTGCGCAGTCGAATCCACAAACAAGATGCTAAGATGGCGCGCCATTTGCGGATCCTATACGGCGGAAGCGTCAAGGCAGGTAATGCGTCGGAACTGTTCGCAATGCCTGATGTTGATGGCGGTCTAGTGGGCGGCGCTTCCTTGAGCGCTGATGAGTTTCAGCAGATATGCGCGGCTGCGGCCGTTCGCCATTGAGAGATTTCTTATGTTGCGTGGGTTCATTTTAGCGGTGCACATAGTGCTGGCACTGATGATCATCGGGCTCGTGCTCCTGCAGCGGGGCAAGGGCGCGGAGGCGGGAGCCGGATTCGGTTCGGGCGCATCCGGCACCGTGTTCGGCGCCAGAGGCACCAGCACGTTGTTTTCCAAGTTGACGGCGGTATTCGCGGCGATGTTCTTTGCCACGAGCTTGACTCTCGCGTACCTGGGCGCTCACGCGACGGCCGAGCCCAGCAGTGTGTTGGAGCGGGCCGCCCAGGCAGCGGCGGCAATTGCCCCAGCGCCGAAGTCGAGTCCGCCGCCCGCGGCGACGCTGACTGCGCCGGCAACGCCGCCGCCGGAGAAAAAGTGATGCAAGCCGACGTGGCGAAATTGGTAGACGCGCTAGTTTGAGGGGCTAGTGGGGCAACCTGTGCC
>JALYIW010000218.1 GCA_030775625.1 Pseudomonadota bacterium
TTGTAGGACTTGGCTGACAAAAGCAAATGAGCTTGTGATGGCTTCTGGCCTCCATAATGGTCACATGGATGCGCGCGGCATGAAAAACATCGTCAAACGATCGCTCATCTCGTGGTTCGAGGATGAGGCATCCAGCATGGGCGCGGCGATCGCATTTTACACCCTGTTCTCAATCGCGCCCATTTTACTCATCGTCATCTGGATCGCGGGCGCGTTCATTACCCCAGACGCCGTGCAAACTCATGTGTTGGCGCAGATGCAAATGCTGCTGGGGAAAACCGCAGCCGAGGCGGTTCAAACCTTGCTGGCGAGCGCCCGCTACAGCGGCAAGAGCGCTTTTTCAACGGCCGTCGGAATCGTCACTCTGTTGGTCGGCGCCACGAGCGTATTCGCAGAGTTACAAAATTCATTGAATCGGGTCTGGCGTACACCCACCACCAAAGACAATCGTGGGGTGTTGCACGCGCTGCGGGGCCGGCTACTGTCGTTTGGCCTGGTGCTGGGCGTCGGATTTCTGTTGCTCGTGTCGCTGATCATCAGCGCCGCATTGGAAGGCATTGGCGCCTGGCTCGGCGTGTTCATGACGGATTGGCATCAAGTGGTCGTGGGCCTCGATGTGATGCTAGGTTTTGCGATCAGTACGGTGCTCTTTGCGATGATCTACAAGTATGTACCGCGTGAGCAGGTTACTTGGGGCGACGTCTGGGTCGGTGCCTTGGTGACTGCGACTCTATTCACGATCGGTAAACTGGTCATCGTCGTCTATCTTGGGCGGGTAGCATTCGCCTCGGCATATGGCGCCGCCGGCTCCTTTGTCGTGTTGCTGTTGTGGGTGTACTACTCGGCGCAAATTTTTTTGCTCGGGGCGGAATTTACCTATAGTTACGCCTACGAGCAGGGCTCCAGACTGGGGCTTCCCGAACAGCGCGATTTGAGCGGGCGGCCGGAGCAGCGCCAGCAAGGAGGTTGATGCCCGTTCGACGCCGTGCAAGGGGGGCCGGGTGCTGCGCTCCGGGATTTATGCGATGCTTCGGCGCCTCAAGTGAATAAAGGCTGCAAAATGGCAAGCGTAGACTTTCATTGGGACGACCCGCTGCTACTCGATGCGCAGTTGACCGACGAGGAAAAGATGGTGCGCGATGCTGCGCACGAATACGCCCAAGGGCAACTGGCGCCGCGCATCGTCGAAGCTTTTCGACACGAATATACGGATCCGGGCATTTTCAAAGAGATGGGTGCGCTCGGACTGTTGGGGGCGACCATTTCTGAGGAATTCGGCGGCGCCGGTCTCAACTGCGTTAGCTATGGACTCATTGCACGCGAGGTGGAGCGTGTGGATTCCGGATATCGATCCATGATGAGCGTCCAGTCATCTTTGGTAATGCTGCCCATCGATCGTTTTGGCAACCCAGCCCAAAAACAAAAATACTTGCCGCCGCTCGCCTGCGGCGAGTCCATAGGCTGTTTCGGATTGACCGAACCCGATCACGGATCTGACCCGGGCGGTATGATCACTCGGGCACGGCGTGGCGCCGGCGGCTACCGCTTGTCGGGCGCAAAAACGTGGATTTCCAACAGTCCGATAGCCGATGTATTCATCGTGTGGGCAAAGACTGATGATGGCATCATACGCGGCTTCATTTTGGAAAAAGGTTGGAAGGGCCTCGACGCTCCGATTCTGCGCGGCAAGGTGGGTCTGCGCGCTTGCACCACCGGCCAAATATTGATGCACGACGTATTTGTTCCCGAGGAAAACCTGCTTCCCGGCGTCGAAGGGCTAAAGGGCCCATTCACCTGTCTGGACTCGGCCCGGTACGGAATCTCATGGGGCGCGCTTGGTGCCGCTGAGAGCTGCTGGCACACGGCTCGTCAGTATGTGCTGGATCGCAAGCAATTCGGTCGCCCCCTGGCGGCCAATCAACTCGTACAGAAAAAATTGGTCGATATGCAAACCGAAATCACATTGGCCCTGCAGGGTTGTCTGCGACTAGGGCGCATGAAGGATCAAGGAATCGGAGCGATCGAGATCACTTCGATGCTCAAACGCAATTCCTGCGGCAAATCGCTGGAGGTTGCGCGCGCCGCCCGCGACATGTTGGGCGGGAATGGCATTTCCGATGAGTTCGGCGTGATTCGCCACCTCGTGAATCTCGAGGCGGTCAACACCTATGAAGGCACTCATGACATTCACGCGCTAATACTTGGCAGAGCTCAGACGGGAATCCAAGCTTTCTCGTAAGGCTGCTGTTATGGATCGAAGAGTCGATACGTCAGGAGGGGCTGAGCGCTCGAGCTGGTGCACCGCCGGCAGGACCGTGGCGCTGTTCGATATTGGGCAGGAATGCGGCCGCCATGCCGAGCAGCGGCAAATAAGCGCAAACTCGATAAACGAATTCGATGCCATGCCGATCTGCCAAGCCACCGAGCACGGCAGCACCGATGCCGCCGATGCCGAAGGCGAAGCCGAAGAATAGTCCGGAAACCGCTCCCACCTTTCCAGGCATCAATTCCTGCGCGAAAACCACGATTGCCGAAAACGCCGAAGACAGTATCAAGCCGATGACAAAAGTCAGGATGCCGGTCCACATCAAATCGACGAAAGGCAGAATCAGCGTGAAGGGAGCCACACCCAAAATGGATGCCCAAATGACACGCTTGCGGCCGATGCGGTCGCCGATGTGACCGCCCAATAGCGTCCCGACCGCCGTCGCAAGCAGAAATACGAACAGGTACATCTGTGCCGAGCGCACCGACAAACTAAATTTTTCGATGAGGTAGAAACTGTAATAACTCGTGATGCTGGCTATGTAAAAGTATTTCGAGAAGATCAGCACCACGAGGATACCGATGGACCACGCAACCGTGCGCGGCGGCACGGGACCGATCATGGATGACCGATTTTTCGTTCCGGCTGGACGGTCCAGATGCTGACGCTTGTACCATCCGCCGACCCTGGCCAGAACGGCGATGGCGAGTATGGCGGCTATCGCAAACCAAGCCAGGCTCGCTTGGCCGTGCGGAATGATGATCGTTGCGGCGAGCAGCGGTCCCATGGCGCTGCCGGCGTTGCCGCCCACTTGAAAAATAGACTGAGCCAGGCCGTGCCGCCCACCCGAGGCGAGACGCGCAATTCGCGAGGATTCGGGGTGAAAGATCGAGGAGCCGGCGCCTACCAGAGCCGCGGCAGCCAACACGCAAGGATAATTCGGCGCAAAGGCCAAGAGGACTATGCCCGCCAAGGTGAAGCCCATGCCAAGGCTGAGAGAGTAAGGTTTGGGATGCTTGTCGGTATAAGCGCCGATTACCGGCTGCAACACCGAGGCGCAAATTTGATAGGTCAGTGTGATCACGCCGATCTGTACGAAACTCAACGCGAATTCGCCCTTGAGCAGAGGATAGATCGCGACGATCAGCGATTGCATCATATCGTTGAGAAAATGCGAGAAGCTGATGGCGCCCAACACTTTGAAGCGCGTTTGCACATTATGTGCCGCACCGGGCGCTGCGGCGCCCGACGTGCCGGCGCCCGATGAATCAGCGATGAGACTCTTGTCCATAATGCATACCCTACTAGCTACTTCGTTGTCTGTCCTGAGAGAATGATCTGATGAAACGCTTCGCACCCTACGTTTTTCTGCGTGACATGGGATCGCGCTGGGATGTGCTCGCGTTCATCGTCGTGATCGGCCTGATCGCCTTTCTGGGCGAGACATCGCGCGGCTTGTTCGCACCGCTGACGCAACTCGCGGCCACGCCGCTGTCGCTCGATCCGCTGCATCTCCCAGAATATGCGGCTCGGACCACCTTTCGCATGTTGGCGGCGCTCGCGGTGTCTTTGGTGTTCACTCTGACGTACGCGACCTGGGCGGCTAAAAGCGAGCGCGCCGGGAAACTGCTGATTCCGATTCTCGATATTCTGCAATCCGTGCCGATTCTAGGATTTATTTCGATTACCGTGGTGTTCTTCATGTCGCTGGCGCCCGGGCGAGTGCTGGGCGCCGAGTTCGCCGCGGTCTTTGCCATATTCACCAGCCAAGCGTGGAATATGGCTTTCAGCTTCTATCAATCGCTGCGTACCGTTCCGATCGAGCTCAATGAAGCGGCGGAATCTTTCCGACTCTCGCCCTGGATGCGCTTTTGGCAGCTGGAGGTTCCTTTCGGCATGCCGGCACTCATTTGGAACATGATGATGTCCATGTCGGGCGGGTGGTTCTTTGTGGTCGCGTCCGAGTCGATCAGCGTGGGACACACCACCGTGGCGCTGCCGGGCGTCGGTTCCTACATTGCGCTCGCCATTGAGCAGAAAAACCTCGGGGCCATCGGTTGGGCGATTGCCACCATGTTGATCGTGATATTGCTTTACGACCAACTTCTGTTCCGTCCATTGGTCGCCTGGGTGGATCGTTTTCGAGTCGAGCAAGAGCCGGGCGTGCGAGTCCCGGACTCATGGGCCTTGACGATGATGCGCCGTTCGCGGTTGGTCCTGGCGGCTACCGTTGTGTTTCACGCCGCGGTGCTGTGGACCAGTCGCGCGGTCAAACGCACGGATGTTCCCGCCGTTGAAACAGCAGCGGCGCCGAAGCGAAGTTTGGACCTCTTGTGGATATCTCTGGTCATTGCAGCCGTGTTGCTCGGCCTGTGGCATATCGTCGCGGTAGTGATCAAGAATACACCCTTGAGTGAGGCGTTGCGGGTCTGCGGACTGGCCACGCTCACCATGTTGCGCGTGTTCATTTTGATTGCGCTCGCGAGCGTGATCTGGGTGCCCATCGGGGTATGGGTGGGCATGCGGCCCCGGGCGTCGCAATTCGTCCAGCCGATTGCGCAATTCATGGCGGCGTTTCCGGCTAATTTACTGTTCCCCATCGCCGTATACGGCATCGTGGCCTGGAAGCTCAATCCCGATATTTATCTCAGTCCCCTGATGATTTTGGGCACCCAGTGGTACATCCTGTTCAATGTCATCGCGGGCGCCTCGGCCATTCCTGCGGAGATGCGCTACGTCGCCGCCAATTTCAGAGTCACCGGCTGGCTGTGGTGGCGTAAGGTTGCTCTCCCCGCGGTGCTGCCGTTCTATGTGACGGGTGCGATAACGGCGTCGGGCGGCTCGTGGAATGCCGCCATTGTGGCGGAACTAGCGACCTGGGGAAGGACTCAGATCGAGGCGCGTGGCCTCGGCTCGTATATCGCTGAAGCGACCACCGCCGGGGATTTTCATCGTATCGTCTTGGGAATCGGCACCATGAGTCTGTTCGTGGTGGTCATCAATCGGCTTTTCTGGCGGCCCTTGTATTACTACGCCGAGCGCAAATATCGACTAACCTGAGGTGTTAGGCTTGGATAACTCTCCATTACTGCAATGCACGGATGTGCGCAAAGCGTTCCCGAAACCGGATGGGGCGGAACTGCTCGTGCTCGACGGCATGAATTTGGAGCTGCACGCAGGACAAATAGTGGGATTGCTGGGCCGCTCGGGTTCGGGCAAGTCCACTCTGCTGCGCTTGATTGCGGGACTGTCTGAACCCACTGCCGGGAGTTTGCACTACCTCGGGCAGCCCATTTCGGGGCCGGCACCGGGCATCGCCATGGTATTTCAGAGTTTTGCGTTGTTTCCGTGGTTGACGGTGTTCGAGAACGTTGCACTGGGCTTGGAGGCGCAGCGCATGCCGCGAGCGGAAATCCGCAAGCGCTCGCTCGCCGCGATCGACCTCATCGGCTTGGACGGATTCGAGTCGGCGTATCCGCGGGAACTTTCAGGAGGCATGCGGCAGCGCGTGGGCTTCGCGCGAGCTTTGGTAGTCCATCCCAACATCCTTTTAATGGACGAACCATTTTCGGCCCTCGACGTGTTGACCGCAGAGACGCTGCGCACGGATTTCTTGGATTTGTGGTCGGAGGGACGCATGCCGATCAAAGGCGTCATTCTGGTCACGCACAATATCGAAGAAGCGGTGCTCATGTGCGACCGCATTCTGGTATTCGGCAGCAATCCGGGCCGTATTTTAAGCGAAATCAAGGTGACCCTAACGCAACCGCGCGATCGTCTCGACCCGAGCTTTCGCGAGTTGGTGGAGAGCATCTATGTCGAGATGACGGCGCGGCCGAGCGGCGCCGGGCCCGGCCGCCAGGAGCGCTTCCCGGGACTGGGGATAGGCAGCATTCTCCCGCAGGTGTCTTCCAATCTCTTGGCGGGCCTCATGGAGGCCGTCGCTGCGGCTCCCTTCAATGGCACCGCTGATTTGCCCAAGATCGCCTCGGATCTGCAAATGGAAATCGACGAGCTGTTCCCGGTGGCGGAAACCCTGCAGATGCTGCGCTTCGCGGAGCTCGAAGGGGGCGATTTGAAATTGACTGAGGAGGGACTGGCCTTTGCCCACGCCGGTCTCGACGATCGCAAGCGGATTTTCTTGCGCCATTTATTGAATTACGTACCGTTGGCGGCGCACATTCGTCGAGTTTTGGATGAACGCGCGTCGCATTCCGCACGCAAAAGCAGGTTCATCGATGAAATGGAAGATTTTATGAACGAAGAGGCGGCGGACCAGACCCTGCGAGCGGTGGTGCGCTGGGGCAGATATGCGGAGGCATTTGCCTACGATGACGAGAATGCCATGTTCAGCCTCGAGAATCCGACCTAAAATGACCGCCATGACCGAGACGGCCCCGTATTTGAACTTGCATGTTCCACCTGATGAAATGGTGAAATATATTCAGGATTTGATGACCCTCCCCCAGGGCGAAATTGCCGCGAGTACGGCGTTGACCCTGGCCCAACGTCATTGGGGCGGGGATACGCCGCTCGCTCGCGCCGCGCTGCTGCGTTGGGGCGCGCTGAATCTGGCGTTTCAAGACAAGCGTTTGGAGACTTGGACCGTGACCCGCGAACGCGATCGAATTCAAGTTCCGGCAGCGCTGGTGGCGGCCGCGGGCGTCGCGCGCTTGGTCATCGACAATGAGCGCGCGGTTTTCGACATTCCCGCGCTGCTGGACGCAACCTTGGAATTTCAACCGCCCGCGGGTCAGGCTTAAGGGTACATGAGACCCGATCCCGGCCAAGCGCCCGCACCGCGCTTCGGTGTGCTGCGCACCATTGCACTTTACAAACTTTTGAAAGTATTGCTGCTGTCGGCGGCAGCGTATGGGGAATTGCGTCTGAGCGATGCGTCGCTGATGGATAAGCTGCTGAGTTGGGCTTCGGCGCGCCCCTATGGCTTGGAACACAAAGTCGTGACTCAGATGTTGGAATGGTTCAGCGGCTTGAGCGAATCGCGGGTCCATGCCTTGCGGATGGTGACCCTCGCTTACGCGGCAATCTTTGCAGTGGAAGGTGTTGGCCTATGGATGCGCAAGCGGTGGGCCGAGTGGCTTACCACCGTCATTACGGCATCCTTGGTGCCCTTGGAGGTATGGGAACTGGTTCATAGGCCCACCATCGGCAAGGCTGGGGTGCTGCTGGCCAATATCGCCATTGTCGGATACCTGATATGGCATGTGCGGTCCAAGGGTCGCCCCTCCGCCGACGGCCGGTGTTAAATGATCTTCATCTCGGCTGAAAGTCGAAGATCGGGCGTATTCTTCGCAACGCTCGTAAATACCACCGTTTGGAGATCTCATGAATAAGCCCGGAACCCTGATTAGCACTGCTTTGTTGACGTTGAGCGTGGCCGCTGCTGCGATGGCTGCGGATATGCCGAAGGTCGCCGCCCCGATGGCTGCGGACGCCCCCGCCGCCGCCGCTCCTGCGCCGGAGGCCGCCAAGCCCGCGAAAAAGCACAAGAAGCATAAGAAAGCTGCTGCGCCTGCGACAACCAAGTAAGATTGTTGGTATAAAGCCCCGACCGCTTCACGGTGGTCGGGGCTTTTTTTTGTGCGCCCGGCAGGGCGCACTCATTTGTTGACGCGCAAGTGCAAGCGTAGGACGGTTACATGGATTGGGTAATTGCGGTTAAAGCCTTGATCCTCGGCGTCGTCGAAGGATTGACGGAATTTTTGCCGGTATCGAGCACCGGTCACCTGATCGTCGTCGGCAGCCTGCTCGATTGGAATGACGAGAAGGGCAAGCTATTTGAAATCGTGATTCAATTTGCCGCCATTCTGGCGGTCTGCTGGCAGTATCGACAGCGCTTGTGGACGGTGGCGGCGACCCTGCCGCGGGATGCCAGATCGCAGCGCTTCATTCGCAATTTGGTGCTGGCATTCCTCCCCGCCGCGGTGCTCGGATTTTTGTTCATCAATGTCATCAAGCGGTATTTATTCGCGCCGGTCCCGGTTGCCATAGCGTTCATCATTGGCGGAATCCTGATCCTGTGGATCGAGAGCCGGAATAGAACGCCGAGGATTGCCACCGTCGAGGATATTCGGAGCGCGGATGCGACCTGGATCGGCTTTGCACAAGCCTTGTCCATGATCCCCGGCACCTCGCGCTCGGGCGCCACCATCATGGGCGGTTTGCTGCGCGGACTGTCCCGGCCCGCCGCGACCGAATTTTCATTTTTCCTGGCAATACCGACGATTTTTGCAGCCACCTGCTTGGAACTTTTCAAGGCGCGCCATACGCTCGTTTTCGACGATCTGGCAGTCATCGGCGTGGGC
>JALYIW010000219.1 GCA_030775625.1 Pseudomonadota bacterium
GTCCATAAGCGTAGGCGCGATCGCTACGGGCGCGCTTCGAGCACCAAATTGAAAGGCGTTTCAGTCGCGCGTCGGAAGCGGCTGAAACCACCGCCTTCCACAACCACCTCGCGCAAGCGCTTTTCGCCCGCTTGCGCACCCAAGGCGGGGCCATTGCGCGCCAGCGACACCGGCACACAGATCTGCGACGATGCCCCGTACATGACCCGCCCCACGGGATTCAGATTGTCCTGCACGGCATCGTTGGCGAACGGTTCAACGATCATTGCAGTTCCGTCGCCTTTGAGCGCCGATCGCGCATGTCGGGACGCGCCGATCGGATCACCCATGTCGTGTAGGCAGTCGAAAAATGCAATCAAGTCGAACGACCGGCCCGAGTAGCTTACTGCATCGGCAACCTCGAACTGAACATTCAAAGCGCCTGCCGCGGCCGCCCTGTCGCGGGCGATACGAATAGACTCGGCGTGGTAGTCGTAGCCGATGAAAGTAGATTTTGGATAAGTCTTCGCCATGAGCACTGTGCTTGCGCCATGACCGCAACCGATGTCCGCCACTTTTGCGCCGCTCTGGAGTTTTTCCACTACGCCATCGAGCGCCGGAAGCCAAGCACCAATCAAGCTCAAATTATAGCCTGCGCGAAAAAATCGCTCCGTGCCGTGAAAAAGGCAGGCGTGATGTTCGCCCCATTCCATGCCTTTACCGGTCTTGAAGTTGTCAATGGTGCGGTTCAGTGCGTGGAATGTCGCCTCGACGATGTTGTACGCACCCGGCATGTCCACGGGCCCATTCGGATCCGCCAGGCACAGCGCCTGTTCCGCGCTCAACGACCATTTGTTGGCCGCCGCATCGAATTGCACGTATCCGCCTGCGCCCTGGTTACCGAGCCACTCGCGTACGTAGCGTTCGTGCGTGCCGGTGCTATGAGCGAGTTCGGTGGACGTCACCCAGCCTTTGGCTAGTTCCTTGTATAGACCGAGTCGATCGCCGACGAGCATTAGCGAGGCGCTCATGGCGGCACCTAAATCCCCTACGGCTTTGCCGATGAACTCGTTGAGTTTGGCTTCGTTGCTGGGCACATCGCGCTCCTTCCGGTTGTCGAATTCTGTTATTCGATCTATGGCGGTTCTGTTGTGACAGGAGCGTACTCCTTGGTTCTTCGGGAGCCAACCGCTGTGAGATTGTGCGGTGCGGCGGGCATCAGCACTGGTGGCTGTGCCAGCGAATGATTTGCTCGAGGCCAATTCGCGTGGCGTGAGGGTCGGGGCAAGGATGCCAATCGCGCACCCGTCCCAGGGAGGGACCCGCCGCCAGTACACCCGTCACGTCGCTGGTCATGAAGTAATGGCTGCGGGTCGCGATTACGGGAACACCGGCGGCCTGCGCCGCCGCGATTCCGGCCGGCGCGTCTTCTAAAGCGACGGTGTCTCGCGCGCGTACGGCCAATTGCTCGAGAGCGATCGCGTACGCCTGCGGATCGGGCTTTTTTCTGGGTGCTTGTTCCGCGCAGACGATGGCCTCGAATAACGTGGCCCACCCCTTGCCTAAATGGACCTGGAGCAATGCCTCGACATTGACGCGGCTGGTGGTGGTGACGATGGCCATGGGAAACCCCTGATTGGAGCAGTCAGCCAGGAGTTCGGTGACACCCGGACGCAGTGCTAAGTCGCCTCGGGCGATGATGCGTGCGTAGTGTGCATTCTTCAGCCGGTGCACGCTTTGCGCCAATTCGCGCCGCTCTTTGCAACCCGCGGGGGCTTGTTGCTGCGATGGCATGTCGTGCAATAGGCGTTCATGGCCGCCGGCGACCGAGAGCAATTCAGCGTAGCGCTCCTCACTCCAGCGCCAGGGAATACCGAGTTCGGCGAAGGCTCGATTGAAGGCGACCAGATGCCCGTCGCGTTCGGTCTCGGCCAAGGTGCCGTCGACGTCCCACAGAACAGCCTGGAGCATGCAGGGCGCCCGTCTCAGTGATAACGCTTGATCATGGATTCGAGAGCGATGGGTTGAATTCGGTCGGCATGTCCCGCGCACCCGAAGGCTTCGAATCGCGCAACGCACAACTCTCGTGCCGCCTGCTTCGCGGCTATCCAGGCCTTGCGCGGATCAAACTCGCCGGGTTGCTTGGCAAAGGCTTGACGCATTGCCCCGGTCATTGCCAGGCGAATATCAGTGTCAATGTTCACTTTGCGCACGCCGCTGCGTATCCCGCGTTGGATTTCCTCGACCGGAACGCCGTACGTTTCCTTGATGGTGCCGCCGTGTTCGCGAATGATGGTCAGCCATTCCTGGGGGACGCTGGACGAGCCGTGCATGACCAGATGGGTGTCGGGCAGTGCCGCATGGATTTGTGCAATCCGGTCCATATCCAAAATATCGCCGGTCGGCTGCCGAGAAAACTTATAGGCGCCGTGGCTGGTGCCGATGGCAATTGCCAAGGCATCGACGCCGGTGCGCGCCACGAAGTCCCTCGCTTGGGTGGGATCGGTGAGCATCATGTCGCGCGTCAACGTGCCCGCCGCACCGACGCCGTCTTCCTCGCCGGCTTGGCCGCTCTCAAGGGAGCCGAGGCAGCCTAATTCACCCTCGACGGACACACCAATGGCATGCGCCATTTCGCACACTTGCCGCGTGACCTCAGTGTTGTACTCGTAACTGGCCGGCGACTTGGCGTCTTCCCGCAAGGAGCCGTCCATCATCACGCTGGTAAATCCTGAGCGGATCGACTGAGTGCAGACCGCCGGGCTCGCGCCATGATCTTGGTGAAGCACCACCGGAATTCCGGGGCTGGACTCGACCGCGGCCAACACCATGTGACGCAGGTAGGGTTCGCCCGCATATTTACGGGCGCCCGCCGAGGCTTGCAGTATGACCGGGCTGCGGGTCTTCTCGGCCGCCTCCATGATGGCCTGGATCTGCTCGAGGTTGTTGACGTTGAAGGCCGGCACGCCGTAGCCGAAATCGGCGGCATGGTCCAGAAGTTGGCGAAGCGAGATGAGAGCCATTGGTAATTCCTATTGTGCGCGCCGTTTCAAATCCATGAGACGAAGGATCATGGGCGTAAAAATGAATTGCATTGCGAGTCCCATTTGTCCACCGGGGACGACGATATTGTTGGGACGGCTCATCCAGGAGTTGTGCAACATGGACAGCAAATACGGAAAATCGATGCCTTTCGGGTTGGCGAAGCGAATGATGACCATCGATTCGTCGGCGCTCGGGATGTCTCGGGCGGTAAATGGATTGCTGGTGTCCACGGTGGGGACGCGCTGAAAGTTTACGTGGGTGCGGCTGAACTGGGGGCAGATGTGATTCACGTAGTCAGGCATGCGGCGCAGGATGGTGTCCACGACCGCATCCTGGCTGTAGCCGCGAATGTGATGATCACGGTGAAGTTTCTGGATCCATTCCAAGTTGATGATGGGCACTACGCCGATCAACAAATCAACATGGCGTGCGACGTCGGTTTGCCCGTCGGAATAGCCACCGTGCAACCCTTCGTAGAACAGCAGATCGTTATTGGGGGCCATGGCTTGCCAGTCGGTGAAGGTGCCCGGCTCGCCGCCGAGTTCTTTGGCCTCGCCGGCGTCGTGGATGTAGCGCCGCACCTTGACGGCTCCGGTCGCTCCATAGTCGGCCATCGCGCCGGCCAGCTCGCTCAACAGATTGGCCTCGGGTCCGAAGTGACTGATCGGCGGGCTGTCGCCCTTGTCGGCTACGCGCACACGCTCGCGCATTTCCTTGCGGTCGTAGCGGTGGAAGGAATCGCCTTCGATGACCTGCGCCTTGATGCCTTCGCGCCGGAATATGTGCGCAAAACTCTTCATCACCGTGGTGGTTCCGGCTCCCGATGAACCGGTCACGGCGATAATGGGGTGTTTGATCGACATTTTTTCTCTTATCTCATCTCTGGCCGAAACATGGAGCGCTCGTTGAAAAGAGGCGAGCTGAAGGGGAGGTCCAGGCCGCTGGCGTGTTCGCTGTGATAGCGCTCGATACGCTGTACTTCGTTATACGATCCGAGAATCAGCGGGACGCGCTGATGCAGAAATTCCGGCACGACGTCGAGCATGCTTTCACGCCCGGTGCTCGCACGGCCGCCCGCTTGTTCGATGAGAAAACTGATCGGGCTGGCTTCGTACAAGAGCCGCAGGCGTCCCGCTTTGTTCGGATCCTTGGTGTCCTTGGGGTACATGAACACACCGCCGCGCATCAGGATGCGGTGTACTTCGGCGACCATGGAGGCAATCCAGCGCATGTTGAAATCGCGTTTGCGATCGCCGGTCTTGCCGGCCTGGCACTCGGTCACGTAACGGTGAACGGGCGCTTCCCAAAACCGAGCGTTGCTGGTGTTGATGGCAAACTCGCTGGTGTCGGCGGGAATTTGCAAATTCGGATGGGTCAGGATGAAGTTGCCTATCTCCCGGTCGAGCGTGAAGCCGTGCGTGCCTTTTCCCACGGTCATCACCAGCATCGTGGCGGGCCCATAGATGGCATAACCCGCCGCGACTTGTTGCCGACCCGGCTGCAAGTAGTTCTGCAGGCCCGGGGACTGCGGCCGATCGTGACGAAGTACGGAGAAGATGGTTCCGACCGACACGTTGACGTCGGTGTTCGACGAGCCGTCGAGCGGGTCGAACACCAGCAAGTAACGGCCTCGCGGATATTCGTTCGGAATGGAGTAGGGATCCTCCAGCTCTTCCGAGGCCATGCCGGCGACCAGCCCCCCCCATTCGCAGCTGCGAATGATCACATCGTTGGCCAGCACGTCGAGCTTTTGCTGTGTCTCGCCCTGAACGTTCTTGGTGGAGAGCTCGCCGAGATAACCACCCAGCGCACCCTTGGCCGTCATGGCTGAAATCGCCTTCACAGCGGCGGCCACATCGACCAACAACGCGCCCAAGTCGGAGGCGCCCTCGATGCCATTGAGCTGTTGGATGAGGAATTTTGAAAGGGTGGTGCGTCCGAGGTGCATGCTACAGACTCCTTCACTTCTCGATGTTGTCGGCCGCGATTTGAAAGACGCGGCTGGCGCGAATGTCGGGCGCAGCGATCGTCGTCAGATCCTCAGTGGTCAATACTCGTTCCTTGTCGGCGAAAAGCCGGCTGGCTTGACGAAGCCGGGCGCGATCCAGCGCATTGCGCACGCTGCGGGCATTGGCAAAATGCGGCTGCGGGATGCGATGCGCCACGTATTCCTCGAAGGCTTCACGGGCACCGGGGCCGAAATGGTAGTTCTGCTGCGCCAGCATTCTGTCGGCGATCTGCAGTAAATCGCCTGCCGGATAGTCCGGAAAATCCAGGTGGTGCGCGATGCGTGAACTCATGCCGGGATTGGAGCGGAAAAAGGCATCCATGCGCTCTTTGTATCCGGCGAGGATGACGACAAGGTCGTCGCGTTGATTCTCCATCACTTGCAGGAGTATCTCGATCGCTTCCTGTCCGTAATCGCGTTCGTTCTCGGGGCGGTAGAGGTAGTAGGCCTCGTCGATGAAGAGCACGCCGCCCATCGCTTTCTTGAGCACCTCTTTGGTCTTTGGCGCTGTGTGCCCGATGTATTGACCGACGAGATCATCACGGGTCACTGCAATCAAGTGGCCTTTGCGCACATAACCCAAGCGATGCAGGATTTCGGCCATGCGCAACGCCACCGTGGTCTTCCCGGTTCCGGGGTTGCCGGTAAATGACATATGCAGGCTTGGGGCATGCCCTTGCAGACCGAGATTCATGCGCAGCTTGTCGATGACCAGCAAGGCGGCAATGTCCCGGACGCGACTCTTGACCGGCGCGAGTCCGACGAGATCGAGTTCCAATTCGTCGATGACCGCAGCGGCGTTGCTTTGCTCGAGGACTTCGGCGACGGTTCGCGCACCAGGCGCGCCCCGTGTAGCCGTTTGCTGCGCGGTCGCGCTCGATATCGCGGTCGATGCCGCGGGGACGGGAGCCGCCGGGACCTGTGTCGGCGCCGCCATTGAGCGCCCGGGAATCTGATAATTCGGTGCGGCCATCAAGCAACCCTGTCCGCGGGTAGGGACTGCTGCAGGGCAGCCCGCATGGAGTCGATCGTGCCTCGGTATTTGCCGGTGCTGAAAATAGCGCTGCCGGCAACGAAGGTGTCGGCCCCGGCATCCGCCACGCGACGAATGTTCTCGGCCTTGATGCCGCCATCGACTTCGAGCCGGATGTCGCGGCCGGTGGCATCGATCAATCTGCGAGCTTGATGCACTTTGTGCAGTGCGGACTCAATAAAGCTCTGCCCGCCGAAGCCGGGATTGACGCTCATGATGAGCACTAGATCAACCTTGTCTATCACGTACTCGAGCACGTCGAGCGAAGTCGCGGGATTGAACGCCAATCCCGCCTTGCAGTTCGCTTTTTGGATGATTTGCAAGGTCCGGTCGACATGGACAGAGGCTTCTGGATGAAAGCTGATGAGATTGGCGCCCGCCGCGGCGAAGGCATTTGCCAGCTCGTCGACGGGCTTCACCATCAAGTGCACATCGAGCGGGACGGCTTCGCCGTTCGCCCGTACGCAGTAGGGCTTCACGGCGTTCGCCACCATGGGACCCATGGTGAGGTTGGGCACATAGTGATTGTCCATTACATCGAAATGAATCCAGTCGGCGCCGGCCCCGATGACGCTTTTGACTTCCTCGCCGAGACGCCCGAAGTCAGCGGACAGAATGGACGGAGCGATACGGTACATGGCCGATCAATCCGCCGCGTTGTGGCGCGTGGTGTAGCGAATCGTGCGGCCGTTCGTTTCTTGACGGACCACCGAAAAGCCGGGCTCATTGTCAGGGCGATTGACGATGAAACTCATGACGATGGATTCAACCCCGCGCGTGGAGTCGAAGGCCATGAGCCGAATATAGTGCTGCGGAAATGTCTTGCGGCAGGCGCTCAATTCCATGAGCACGCCGGCGGCGTCCTGCAAATCGAACATCGGTATGCCGAACATCTCCCAATAGGTATTGCGCGGATGCGGATCGTCGGTGTACTCGACGCTCCAGGCATAGCCTTTATTGAGTCCATAGTCGATCTGCATGCATATCTGCGCATCGGTGAGGTCAGGCAGGTAGCTGAACTGCCCTTGCGTGATGCGGCCTACGGGATTCGTCATCATGTGCTTGCTCCGGTGTTTAGCACGCTGCCGTGTCTAATGCGCTGCCGACGCGGTGGCCGCGTAGTCCGAAGTGTCGGTCGACGCGTAGTTGAAGCTGATCTCACCCCAGGTATCGAGCGCCTGTTGAAGGGGGCTGCAAGTCTTCGCTGCCTGTCTTAGGATGTCAGGTCCTTGATTTTTGATGTCTCGGCCTTCGTTGCGTGCCTTGACCATGACTTCGAGGGCCACGCGATTGGCGACGGCGCCTGCTTGGATGCCGCCGGGATGTCCAATTGTGCCGCCGCCGAACTGCAACACCACATCGTCACCAAACAAGTCGAGCAGCTGATGCATCTGGCCGGCGTGTATGCCGCCCGAAGCGACCGGCATGACCTTGCGAAGATCCGCCCAGTCTTGCTCGAAGAACAAACCGCGCGGCAGGTCTTGCTTGGTGTGGCTGTCGCGGCAGACGTTGTAGTAGCCCTGCACGGTCATGGGATCGCCTTCGAGCTTGCCCACCGCAGTGCCGGCGTGCATATGGTCCACGCCGGCGAGGCGCAACCACTTGGCGATGACTCGGAAGCTGACGCCGTGATTTTTTTGGCGCGTGTATGTACCGTGTCCCGCGCGGTGCAGGTGCAGGATCATGTCGTTCTTGCGGCACCAGTTGGACATGCTTTGAATCGTCGACCAGCCGACCACCAGGTCCACCATGATGATGACCGATCCCAAATCCTTGGCGAATTCGGCGCGCTCGTACATGTCTTCAACCGTTGCGCCCGTGACGTTGAGGTAGGAGCCTTTAACCTCGCCGGTGGCTGCGCTCGCTTTGTTGACGGCGTCCATCACATTGAGAAACCGATCGCGCCAATGCATGAAGGGTTGGGAGTTGATGTTCTCGTCATCCTTCATGAAATCGAGACCGCCCTTGAGCCCCTCATAAACGACTCGGCCATAATTGCGGCCGGACAAGCCCAGTTTGGGTTTGGTGGTGGCGCCCAAGAGAGGACGGCCGAACTTGTCCAGGCGCTCGCGCTCGACAATGAGTCCGGTCGGCGGACCTTTGAAGGTTTTGACATAGGCGACGGGGACCCGGATGTCCTCGAGGCGTGCCGCCTTCAGTGGCTTGAAGCCGAATACATTGCCGATGAGGCTCGCCGTCATGTTGGCGATGGAACCTTCCTCGAACAGGATGATGTCGTATGCCACCCAAGCGAAGTACTGGCCGGGGTTATTAGGGACGGGTTCGACTTTGTAGGCTTTGGCGCGATAGCTGTCGCACGCCGTCAACCGGTCGGTCCAGACGACGGTCCAGGTCGCCGTGCTGGATTCGCCCGCAACGGCCGCGGCCGCTTCGACCGGATCTACCCCGTCCTGGGGTGTGATGCGAAACAGGCATAGGGTGTCCGTTTCCTTGGGAATATAGGTCGCGTCCCAATACCCCATTTGCCGGTACTTGAGGACCCCCGCCGTGTAGCGCTTTTTCGCGTCCTTGATGACGCCATCAGCCTGCTGTTCTGTCGATATAGCCATTTTTGTCGACGCCTTTGTTGCTGAGGCGACTTTAGAGGCCGTTGATCATTCAAGTACAGTCAGTTATTGTTATCACAATGTTAAGTATTTCTTAATGAAAAACGCCACCCTGCGACAACTTCGCATTTTTGCCTCGGTCGCGAGGCACTCGAGCTTTATTCGCGCGGCGGAGGAGTTGAAGCTAACAGCGCCCGCGGTATCCATGCAGATCAAAGAACTCGAGATCGAAGTAGGACTTCCCCTGTTCGATCGGACCAGCCGGCAAGTTTCGCTCACCATGGTGGGTGAATACATGCTGGCGCATACGCGGCGTGTGCTCTCGGCCATGCGCGATGCCGAGGATTTGGTGGCGCGTTTCCGCGGACTGCAGACCGGACCATTGG
>JALYIW010000220.1 GCA_030775625.1 Pseudomonadota bacterium
TGATGGGCGCGCGCCGCGGCGACCCGCGATTTGAGGATTCCGAGCCTGAGGTCTTCGCCGAGCGAACTCATCTCCACCACCAGCCCGCCGGCCAGCCGCGAGCGGACGCGGTCATCGAGACTTTCGAGGTCGGACGGCGGCCGATCGGCTGCGATCACCACCTGCCGGCCGGCATCGATCAGCGCATTCAGGGTGTGGCAGAATTCAGCCTGGGTGGACTTGCCCTGCAGGAACTGCAGGTCGTCGATCACCAGCACGTCGATGCCCCGCAAGGCTTCCTTGAACGCCAGCGCGGTCTGGGTCTTCAGCGCCGCGACGAAGCCGTACATGAACTTCTCGGCGGTGAGATAGAGCACCTTGCGTTCGCTGCCCGAATTGCCGGCCCACGTCACCGCCTGCAACAAATGCGTTTTGCCAAGTCCGACGCCGGCGTGAATGTAAAGCGGGTTGAACATCACCGGGTCGCCGCGCCGTCCTTCGGCCACCTGGCGCGCCGCCGCATGGGCCAGCGTGTTGGAGCGGCCCATCACGAAGCTCCCGAAGGTCAGCCTCGGATCGAGCGGCGAGCCGCCGAGCGCATCATGGTTGGCGGACACCGGCGCGATGGCGGTCGCGCGCAGTTCCGGCGCGGCGCGGCCATCGGCGCGTTTGACGTGATGGTGATCCGGCGCAGCGACGACCTCCTTGACCGGCGTCGCGCAGCGCATCGCCGAGCGCACGGTGAGGTCGATCCGGTGCACTTCCGGCATCTCGGCCTGCCAGCACGAGAGAACGCGCTCGGCGTAATGCGCCTGGATCCAGCTCTTGAGAAACCGGGTCGGAACCGAAAGGTGCACGCTCTCCTGTTGCACGGCTTCCAGATCCATCCGTGCAAACCAGCTGGTATAGACGTCTTCCCCGACCGTCGAACGCAACCGGCCCTTCACGCGCGACCAACGATCCTGTTCCATATTTGTCATTGCCTGACTGCTTTTCTTAAAAGAGTGATTTTTGGCCGGCGAAATCGCCGAGCGGTGGTTGTCAGCGGCTGACCTCAAGCGGTTGCCTTGGCTCCAGGCATAGACCGGCCGCTCGGCAAGCACGCCGCGAGGCAAATCAGTGGCTGGAGAGAAAGGTTGGCGAGGTCAGCGAATACTCGGCGGACTGCCCCGCGTTGTGGGCGGCCGTGCGCTGATGATGTCTAAGGCGTCCAATATGACCTGGTTGGAAAATGACGTCTGATCAAATACCGCGCTGATACCGTAGAGCATGCAACCCTCCCCATCTCGCCGCGATCGCTCACGGCAAGTTGTCATCCCAACGTAATGTTCCAGTTCAGCCGGCTGCATCCGAACATCAATCGTTCAGTCGCTACGCCGCTTCCTCTGCTCACCCGTTTTCCCCCGCCCACTATGCTTCGCCTCCGCTGCGTCTGTCGGTGGCTGATCGTATTTCTCTTTTTGATGCGAGCGAGACACGAATGCCCCGCCAGAGAAATTTCGACACAGAACCACGTTCCTCATATTGCTATGAGGTAGCACTCGACACTCGCTTGGAAAGCGTCGCCAACGCGCACACCGCCGCCGATTTGCACGTCCACCCCGTTTCTTAAACCGCACTGGTATGAAGAACCGTGGATGCCGCGAACGATGTTAGAAATACACGATGGGTGAATTCCCGCAATGCGTGGAATCACGGCCCTGGACGAGTCACCGCTCGTGCTGCAGTGCGGGTGGCGCGGAAGTGGAAAGCAAGTTTTTGAATCAGCGGATGGAATCCCATCCGCCACACCCCGTGACAAATTCTCCGGCGCGCCGAAAAATTTTCACAAATTCTTAACCTCTGATCGGGTTTTCCAAACGCTTCGGCTCGCTATGGCGATAAGTGATTAGCGGCGCGAAGCTTTTCCGGATTCTTTTTCAGTGTAACCCCCCTTCGCATTGCTTTGCCGAGAGCTGAACGAAGCGCGGGCTCAATGGAGCAAAAGAAATTGCGTTGCGAATGCAGGCAGTGTTTCACTGAGGCAGAATTGCATCAAGTGAAACTACGGCGGGACAAGCACATTGCGGGGGACAACTGGCGGCTGTGCCGGCGTTAACCTCAACGGCCAAAAAGAAAAGGCCCGGCGGGGGCCGGGCCTTTGATGACTCTCTCTTTTTGGTCAGTTCATTTCGCCAGCTTGGCGATCTGGTGCGCGAGGCGCGAGACCTTTCGGCTGGCGTTGTTCTTGTGAATGATGTTGCGCTGCGCGGCCTGCATCAGTTCGGGCTCCGCGCGCGCCATCGCCTTGATGGCCGCATCGCGATCGCCGGTCTTGATCGCCTCTTCGACGGTGCGGACGGCGCCGCGCATCTGGGTGCGGCGCGACTTGTTGATGATGGTGCGGCGGGCAATCTTGCGTGTCGCCTTCTTGGCGGAAGTGGTGTTGGCCATATTCTCAAATATCCTTCGGCGGTGACCGATCGCGAGCTGGTCGGGCTCAAGCGCGCCGGCCGTTCAATGCGTGATCGAGGCTATCGTGTTTCCGGATGTCCCTGAGATGCCATGCACGGAGCCACCAATAGGGCCCACATTCCGGCGCTGCTCAAAGAACAGCGGCGGCGGGATTGCGCCCGCCGCCATTTGCGCCCTTATAGAGGGTGAGTGCCGTAGCGTCAACGCCTTAGCGGGCCCCATGGGCCCGGCCACCCCGATCAGGCGGGCCGGTAAGGTGCTGATGAGGTTGAATTTCCTCGGCCGCCCCGGTATTGGCTGACAGCGTTTTGGGCTCGGCAGACACAGGTGACGAATGATCCGCGGTTTTTTCCGACTTGTCGGGCTGTTGCTGCTGGCCTGCGGATTCATCTTCATGGTGTATGACGGCGCGCGCTGGGTCGCCGATCAGAGCCTGCGGTTCACGCAATTTGGCCAATTGTGGAACGATATCCATCAATCCAGCCAGCAGGCTCTCCGGGCCTGGGTGGAAAGCCATGCGCCCTGGCTCTGGACCAGCGTCATCAGGGTGGTGCTGGACCAGCCGGTCTTTGCCGTGCTGGGCTTGCTCGGCATCGTGCTGATGCTGGTGTTTCGGCCGCGCAAGCCGTTGATCGGCTATTCGCGGAACTGACCTCCCGCTATCTTTGATCTGCAAACGCAACGGGCCTCCCGTGGCCCGCGTAAAGACATATATTGGCGGCACATATTGCAGCCGCATTGGCGCGAGCTCGCACGTATCTCCCGGGAGGTAACCCATGTTGTTCATGCGCAAGACCACTGCATTGCCGAGCGCAGACGAAGCGCTGCCGGGCCGCCCCGATCCGGTCCCCACCGCGAACAGTCATTTTGTGAATGGCCGTCAACTGCAGCCGCCCTATCCGCAAGGTCTGGAGCAGGCGGTATTCGGGCTGGGTTGTTTCTGGGG
>JALYIW010000221.1 GCA_030775625.1 Pseudomonadota bacterium
CCGGCCCTTGCGGCCGGCGCGGCGGCGCTTCGATTTCCTACGACCCGTGTTCATGCAATCACAGCGCCGACGCGTCCGCGTCAGCGCTCTTGAAAGCGGGGCATGGTCTCCACGATGGAACAGGGCCGGTGGCGGCTGTCGAGCTGCAGGCTGATCAATTTGTCCCAGCCATCCCGGCAGGCGCCGTCGGACCCGGGCAATACGTAGATGACGGTATTGCCTGCGATGCCGGCACAGGCCCGCGATTGAATGGTCGATACGCCGACGGTCTCGTACGAAATGAGATGCCAAAGCACCGTAAATCCTTCGAGCTCCCTGTCGAACAGTTCGCTCATGGCTTCCGGGGTGACGTCGCGGCGAGTCAGACCCGTGCCTCCGGTGCAAATGACGACATCGACGGCGGGATCATCGATCCACGCCCGAGCCTGGCGCTGAATGGCGCTCTTGTCGTCACCCACCCGAGCGCGTGCTTGCACGGTATGGCCGGCGGCGGTGATGCGCTCAGCCAGTAGAGCGCCCGACGTATCGCTGCCGCCGTCCCGCGAATCGGAGATGGTCAGCACCGCGATACCGAGCGATCGGAACACGCGGCCGGTATCGATTCTACCGCCCGGCATGATCGACTCTGTGCAGCGTCATCCCAATTTACTCCGCACGAGTGAGTACACCGCTTCACTTTCAATGGCAGACGCGGCGACCAGCTGTTGCAATTCACTAATCGCTCGTTCGGCAAAAGAGCGCTCGGCGAGCGAAGGGGCATTGATGTACACGTTGAGCGCCGCGCTGCGCAGCGCCGTATGAGCGGCCAACACGCCGACTCCGCCATCGCTGATGACGCCGAGATAACCTTTTTCGCTGGCGCGGCGCGCCAAAGCCACGACTTCGGCGCAGGCGCGCGCGCAAGCCAGCGGAATTTCGGTGGCGCTGCACAGGCTGACTTGGATGGCTGCAGCACGCTGCGCTTTGTCTTGGTCGGTCGTTTTGGGAAGCCGGTAGGCCGCCATCAGCCCGTCAAAGGCTGCGATATCTTGGGCCACCATAGCCGTCAAGCGACGCCGTACGTCTTCCGACTCATCGCGCACCGCTTTGATCTCCTCTGCCACGGGCTCGTAGCCTTTTTTGCCGATGGTGACATTGCACACCATGGACACGAGCGCTGCGCCCATGGCGCCCATGATGGCAGCCGCGCTGCCGCCGCCCGGGGTCGGCGCACCGCTGGCCAAATCGTCGAGAAATTTTCCGATGGAGCTATCGCTGATCATACTCAGCCGACCATGGTTTTGGCGATGGCATAGATTTCTGCAGCATCCAGCAGCAGATCGTTGCGCTCGAACAGCCGCGCCACGCAAGCGCGATGCAGCGCCAGCTTGAGCGCGCCGAAGCCCAGGGGGCCGAACAATATCTTGCCGTGTTTGGCCGCCGCTCGATCGCTTTGGCCAACGCCTGCGATGCCCGCCGGCGGCGATGCGTTGGCATCCGCCACCAGCTCGAGGGCGGCGCTATTCTGCCATTGCGGTTCGTCGAGGAGAGTGATGCCGGCTGCGCCGGTGGCGAGAACGATTTGAGCGCCTTCGATCGCGGCTCCGCGCTCGGCATTGGTCGACGCTTCGATGGCCTCGGCGGCGACGCCAAAGCGGCTGTGAATGGCATCGCAGGCGGCTTGCACCACCTCGCGCTTGCGGCCGGCCAACGCCACGGTGGCGCCTTCACGGGCCAGTAACACCGCCGCCCGCTGACCCACCGGCCCGGAGCCACCCAGTAGCACGGCGCGTTTACCGGCGAGGGAGCGGCCATGCGCCAGCCAGGCCACCGCAGCCGAGGCCGTAGTGTTGGAACCGTTACAGTCGAACATGACCGACACGCGGAACTTGGCGAAGAATTTCCTGCGCACCGCCGCCAATACCGCCTCCCCTTCGAGCATATTGGCGCCGCCGATGAATATTGCGGTGTTCTTCTTGTCCTTGAGCCCGCGGGTGAAGATCGCGCCCTCGACCAAACCGCCCACATTGCCGGCGTTCACTCCGCCATAGGCCGAGACATGCTCTGCGCCGCCGTCATAACCGACGACATTGTCGAATACGGAGGGCAGGGCATCGGTATCGAACTGGTACAGAAGCTTTTTCATTCTTGAGCGTCGTCGTGCGGCCTGGGGCGGTATCATGTCACGAGATGCGGCGGCTTGCCTGCTGCCCATGCGGTGGCCTGTGCCTTAGAATAGCCCGACGATGCGTCCCTCGGCATCGATGTCTATCTTGGCGGCCGAAGGGATTTTTGGCAGACCCGGCATGGTCATGACGTCGCCGCAGATCACGACGATGAATTCGGCTCCGGCGGCGAGGCGTACCTCGCGAATGTGGATCACGTGTCCGGTCGGTGCGCCGCGGGAAGTGGGGTCCGTCGAGAACGAATACTGGGTTTTCGCGATGCACACGGGATAGCGGCCGTAGTAGGTCTGGAGCTGCTCCAATCTGGCTCTGACCTTCAAGTCCGCAGATATGTCCGCGGCACCGTAAATCTTGGTCGCAACGGTTTTTATCTTGTCCCAAAGCGTTTGCTCGTCGTCATACACGAAGCGGAAGTTCGACCGATCCTCGTCGATGATATCCACGACCTTGCGGGCAATCTCGGCGGCGCCGGCTCCACCTTCGGCCCAATGTCTGGCGAGCACCAAAGGCACGTCGATCACGGCCATCCGCTCGGCCAGCAGCGCGTGTTCCGCGGGCGTATCGGCGGTAAAGTGGTTGACGGAGACGACGCAGGGCAGCCCATACTGGTTGCGCACATTGCCCACGTGGCGCTCCAGATTGGCCATTCCTTGGTCCAGGGCTGCGAGATTTTCTCGATCGAGGTCCTGCAGCGCCGCTCCGCCGTGAAACTTTAGCGCGCGAATGGTGGCAACGATGACCACCGCCGAGGGACGCAACCCCGATTTACGGCACTTGATGTCGATGAACTTTTCAGCGCCTAGATCCGCGCCGAACCCCGCTTCGGTCACCACATAGTCGGCGAGCTTCAACGCCGTGGTGGTGGCGAGCACGGAATTGCAGCCGTGCGCGATATTGGCGAAGGGGCCGCCGTGAATGAAGGCGGGATTGTTCTCCAGGGTTTGCACCAGATTCGGCTTGAGCGCGTCCTTGAGCAATACCGTCATCGCACCATGCGCGTTCAGCTCCGATGCGCGGATGGGGTAGCGATCTCTGCGGTAACCGACGACGATGTTGCCCAGCCGTTGCTTGAGGTCCGACAGACTCTTGGACAAGCAGAAAATCGCCATGACCTCGGACGCGACGACGATGTCGAAGCCATCCTGGCGAGGGTAGCCGTTGCCGATGCCGCCCAGGCCCACGGTGATTTCGCGCAGCGCCCGATCATTCATGTCGATGACCCGCTTCCACGCGATTCGGCGCGCATCGAAACCCAGCTCGTTGCCGTGATACATGTGATTGTCGATCAACGACGCCAACAGATTGTGCGCGAGACCGATGGCGCTGAAGTCGCCGGTGAAGTGCAGGTTGATGTCTTCCATCGGCACCACCTGGGCGTAGCCGCCGCCGGCGGCGCCGCCTTTCAGGCCGAAGACAGGGCCGAGACTGGGCTCACGCAGGCAGATGATGGCCTGCTTGCCGATTTTGTTGAGCGCATCGCCGAGCCCCACCGTGGTCGTGGTCTTGCCCTCGCCCGCGGGCGTGGGGCTGAGCGCGGTAACCAGAATGAGCTTGCCATCCGGCCTGCCCTTGAGGCTGTGGATGTAATCGAGATCGATCTTGGCTTTGAAGCGGCCGTAATTGTCGATGCTCTCGGCCGGTATGCCCAGACGAGCCGCGATTTCGTTGATGGGCCGCAATTTGGCGCTTTGGGCAATCGCGATGTCTGAGCTCACTAAGACTCCTCTGTTAATCGCCGAGTAACCAGGGCCGGACGCTTAAACCGTCAGGACGATTTTCCCGATGTGGGTCGAGGTCTCCATGAGCCGGTGGGCTTCGCTCGCTTGCGCAAGGGGAAATGTGGCATGAATGACGGGCCGCACTTTACCGGCCGCGAGCAGCGGCCAGACGTTTTGCCGTACCGCATCGGCGACCAAGGCCTTCTGCGCGATGGTTCGCGCCCGCAGAGTGGAGCCGGTGAGGGTCAGGCGTTTGGTGAGCAGCATGCCCATGCTGATTTCGGCTTTCGATCCGCCGAGCAGGGATATGACAGCGACTCGTCCATCCGGCGCCGCGATTTCCAGATTGCGCGCCACGTAGCTCCCGGCCACCATGTCCAACGTTACATCCACACCCTTGCCGCCGGTCTCGGCGCGCATCACCTCGACGAAGTCTGAGGTCCGATAGTTGATGCCGCGAATGGCGCCCAGACGCTCGCAGGCGCGCGCCTTGTCGTCAGATCCGGCGGTGGCGAATACGCGGGCTCCCCAGGCTTTGGCAAGCTGGATCGCGGTGGTGCCGATGCCGCTGGTGCCGCCGTGGATCAACACGGTCTCCCCGGATTTCAGTCGGCCGCGATCGAATAAATTGCTCCACACGGTGAAAAAAGTTTCCGGTATGGCGGCCGCCTCCACCAGGCTGATGCCGCTGGGCACGGGCAGGCACAGCGCCGCCGCCGCAACGGCGTAGGCGGCGTAGCCACCGCCCGGCAGCAGCGCGGTGACCTTGTCACCCAAGGTCCAGCCGGAGACCTTGGAACCCATGGCGGCGATCTCGCCGGCTACCTCGAGACCGGGCAGATCCGAGGCACCGGAAGGAGGGGGATAACGGCCCTGGCGCTGCATCACATCGGGGCGATTCACCCCAGCCGCAGCGACTCGGATCAGCACTTCCTCCTCACCGGGGCTGGGTACCGGGCGAACGGCGGCCTGCAGCTGTTCCGGTCCACCGGGAGCTGCGATTTCCACCACGGTCATTTCGAGCGGTACGGACATGAAGGTCTCCTCGAAGGGGGGGTCAATCTAATGGGTGCGCGGTATTTCGGCAAGAATCGCTCGCTTTGCGGCAAGATAGCGCCCATGTTCATCCGCCAGCTCGACTATCTGGTCACTCTCGCTCGCGAAAAGCACTTCGCGAAAGCGGCTGAAGTCTGCCACGTATCGCAGCCGGCGCTGTCCTCGGGAATTCGCAGTCTGGAAAGAGAACTGGGCATCATGATCGTGCAGCGCGGCCGCCGCTTCATGGGCCTGACCACCGAAGGCGAGCGGGTGTTGGTATGGGCGCAGCAGACACTGGCCTCTTTGGCTCACATGCGCGAAGACGCGTCGGTGGCGAAGTCGGCGATGGTGGGGACGCTGCGCATTGGAGCGATACCGACGACCATGGCGGTGGCCGCGTTCTTGACGGCGCCATGGCGGGCGGCTTATCCGAACATACGCTACACCTTGTCATCGTCGAGCGCGGAGGGCATCGTCAATCAGTTGGACCATTTTGAACTGGATCTCGGTTTGACGTATCTGGATGACACGGTGATCGGGGGATTTGAAAAGCTGCACCTGTTCGATGAGCGTTATGTGTTGTTGGCAAATCATGAGGCTCTGCTGGCGCCGACCTTGACCTGGGAGCAAGCGGCGCGTCTGCCGCTGTGTCTTCTGACCGCCAAGATGCGCAACCGGCAGGTGATCGACAGCGCCTTTCGCAGCGCCGGCGCGAAGCCTGACGTGATCATCGAGACCGATTCATTATTCACGCTGTACGCGCATGTCAGCGAAGCCGGGCTGTTCAGCATCGTGCCGCACAGCCTGCTCGATTTTTTCGATCTCTCGCGGCGTGTGCAAGTCCGGCCGTTGTTGCCGCAGTTGACCCGCGCCATCGGCCTCATCGCGCGCAAACAACCGGCGCTCGCGCTGGCGCCGGTGACAGGGGCGGTGTGGGACATCGCACGCGACTTGAGTCTGCAGGCGCGGTTCGACCTGTCCTTGGCGTGACAGCGTAAACTACCATCGATGGCCACCGCCTACATTACACACGCCGATTGCCTGCGTCACGAGATGGGGCAGAGCCACCCCGAATGTCCGGATCGCTTGAGCGCTGTCAACGAGCAAATGCGCTCCTCGGGAATGCTCGATGCACTCTGCTGCTTGGAGGCGCCGCTCGCCGAGGCCGATGACATAAAGCGCGTCCATGACCCCGTCTATGTGGACAACATCTTCGCCAACGCGCCGAGCTCCGGTTATTTGCAACTCGATCCGGATACGGCCATGAATCCTTACAGT
>JALYIW010000222.1 GCA_030775625.1 Pseudomonadota bacterium
CGAAATCGTGAGCCGGCCGCAGGATGCTTCAATCGTGCGCGCCATCGTATCGCTCGCCCACAGCCTGGGATTGAAAGTGGTGGCGGAAGGAGTGGAAACCGCCGCTCAGCTGCATTTCGTCAAAGCCGCGGGATGCGACGAATATCAGGGCTACCTTTTTAGCCGCCCGCTACCCGCGCCGGAGTTCGAACGCCTCATCCGCGAGTTCCGCGCGCCCGGCGTTCTGAGCGCCGAAGACGCGATGCGCACTCATAGCAAGCTCGCGGCCTACGTTCACAAATAAACCTAACCGCTGTTGCGTAACGCGGTTGCAATGGCATTGATCGACAGCTGTATTCCCTCCCTTACGCGCGGATCCTTCTCGCCGGCGCGGTGCCGCTTGAGCAATTCCACTTGCAGCAGATTCAAAGGTTCAATGTAGGGAAGCCGCAACCGAATCGACGCATCCAAGGCCGGATGCTTCTCCAGCAGGCGGGTTTGTCCCGTGACCTGCAGCAGGCTCTCCTGAGTGGCGGACCACGCGTCGCGAATCCGCGCGAATAGGGCATCCCCCCGCGAGCGGTCTTCGACCATAGTGGCGTAGTTCGCGGCGATGCCCATATCCGACTTGGACAGCACCATTTCCAAGTTGTCGACCGTGGCCCGAAAAAAGGGCCAGGATTCCAGCATGTCGCGCAGTAGCGCCGTGTCAGCCGCGCGCAGCGCCTCCGCGACGCCGTACCATCCCGGCAACATGATGCGCGCTTGAGCCCAACTGAACACCCACGGGATGGCCCGCAGATCCTCTATGCGTTCGGAATTCGAGCGCGACGCGGGTCGCGAACCGATCTTAAGTTCGGAGATTTCCACCAGCGGGGTCATCTGCCTGAAGAAGCGCGAAAACCCCTGCGTCTCGTAGACCAAGGCCCGGTATGCCACAAATGCATCTCGCGACAGGGTATCCATGGCGGCCGCGTAGCGCTGACGACTCGCGCCCGACAGCGAAGACTGCTCCAGGGACGCCATGACGGTCGCCGCCGTGATGGATTCGAGATTGACGGCGGCGCTTTCGCGGGTGCCGTACTTGGCGGCAATGATTTCTCCCTGCTCGGTTATGCGGATGCGGCCTCGCACAGTTCCATGGGGTTGAGCCCGAATGGCGGCGAAGGACGAACCGCCCCCTCGGCCGACGGCGCCGCCGCGCCCGTGAAATACCTGCATTGCCGTACCGAATTTTTCGAAGACCGCGGCGAGGGAGCGCGTCGCCTGGTTGAGGCTCCATACGGACGTGAGATAGCCGCCGTCCTTATTCGAATCCGAGTAGCCGACCATCACCTCCTGATGGCCGTGGGTCGTCGTGACGGCGGCCACTTCCGGCAGCTCCAGCCAGGATGTCATAACTGCCGAGGATCCCTTGAGATCGGCGATGGTTTCGAACAACGGCACTGCCATGATCGCGGCGAACGGAATCCCTTGCCCCCGGTACAACCCCGCCTCTTTGAGAAGTATGTTTACCTCCAGCAGATCGGATACGCTCTCGCATTTGGAAACGATGTAATTCGTGATGCATCGCGGTCCGTAGCGCGCGTGCGATTCCGCGGCCGCGCGAACGATGGCGAGTTCCGACAGCGTCTCCGGCGAATAGCCGGCGAACGGACTGGCCAAAAGCCGCTCGCTCGCCAATTCCAACCGCAACAGCGCGACGCGCTGGGCCTCATTCAGGGCTTGGTAGTCGGCGCATACCCCTGCGACTTTGAGCAGCTCGCCGACCACCCGCGCATGCACATCGGCGTTTTGCCGCAGATCCAGCGTCGCCAGGTGAAAGCCGAACGTTTCCACCGCTCGGCAAAGCCGCGCCAGCGCCCCGCCGGAGCTGTGGCCTGGTTTGCTTTCGGACTTCAGGCACTGCTCGAGGATATTAAGGTCGGCTCTGAAGCTCTGAGCGTCCGGGTACGCCTCACCATTGACTGAAGCGGGCCTCGCAGGCGCGCGCCCCGTAAAGTTCTGATACGTGGCAGCGAGACGCGCATACATTCCCGTAATGGCGCGTCGATAGGGTTCATCGACGCGCGCCGGGTTCAAGTCGCCGCCGCGCTGTGCCAAAGCGTTTACCTCATCGGAAACGGCGGTAAGTTCGCTGGACAAAGACAGCTCGGCTCCCAGAGCATTGAGTTGATTTAAATACTCCACCAGAACTGCATGACTCGCCCGGCTCAACGCCAGGCGCAACGAGTCGGCCGTAACATGCGGATTCCCATCGCGATCGCCGCCGATCCAGCTGCCGAGGCGCAAGAAACTTGCGGGGCGATGTCCGAGCAATCGTTCCCAGCGCGTATAGAGCACCGGCAGAGTGGGCAAGAAGACATCCCGCAAATAGGTCAGGGCCGTGTCGACTTCATCCGCAACGTAGAGTCTTTCGCGCCGCAGCGCTCTGGTTTGCCACAACAGGGCGATCTGCGCCGAAATCGCCTCTTCTATCAGTTCTCCTTCCTGAGTCTCATCGCTTCCCGCATCCCGCTGGCCCATCAAGGCCGCGATACGGTTGCGGTGGTCCAACATGCTTTTGCGCATCACTTCGGTGGGGTGAGCAGTGAGAACGGGAGTGATCGAGGCCCGATCCAACAGCATAGCCACTTGCGCGGCATCCACTCCTTGCGCGCTCAAGAACCGCAGC
This sequence comes from Pseudomonadota bacterium, assembly GCA_030775625.1. GTDB lineage: Bacteria > Pseudomonadota > Gammaproteobacteria > Steroidobacterales > Steroidobacteraceae > Bog-1198. Next base: position 2,654 of record JALYIW010000222.1, read on the forward strand.
GCGGAAGCCAGAGTTCCGCCCTCTTCCGCCGCTGCGCCTTGCCGGTCTTCGGCAAGATTTGCCAGCATGGAAAACAGCATGAAGCTGCGCACGAACGCCACCGTCTCATCGAGCGACAAGGTTTCCCAGCCGGCCGCGATTCCCCGCGGATTCGCTATGCCGCGATAGCGGTCGACGGATGCAGCTCGTATGGCCTCGATGCGTTGAAACAGCGCCTCGCCGCCGTATGTACGAATCACATCCCCCAACAGCCTGCCGAGGAAACGTATATCGGCGTTTTGCGTAATGTTCGGGGCGGCTGTCACCCCCTCTATATTGCCCAAGGCGGGAGCTTGGCGCCATGCTCGGTAGCGGCCGTGTCCTACAGATATGGTGGCATTGCGCCGACGAGAGGGCTATGTGTAACCCTATATAGTTATAGTTCGCATGCTGGCGCGCCGCTGTGCCGTTCTTTCGGAGTAAAAGAATGCAATTGCTATCCCGGAGTCGGTCCCTTCTGCCCGCGCTACTCCTAATTCTACCGACGCTGGCCTTGGCCCAGGTTTCGGTGAGTATCTCGGTGAACGTCCCGCCCCCGGAACTACCGGTGTACGAGCAGCCGCCGATTCCCGATGACGGATACGTTTGGACTCCCGGCTACTGGGCCTGGGGCGACGATATCCAGGACTACTACTGGGTTCCTGGTACCTGGGTGGAGGCGCCAGAGCCGGGCTACTTGTGGACCCCCGGTTACTGGAGTGCCGAGGGCGCGACATTTTGGTGGCATACCGGCTATTGGGGGCCTCATGTGGGCTTCTACGGCGGAGTGAACTATGGTCACGGCTACGGCGGCGAGGGCTATGAGGGCGGATATTGGCGCGGCGGGCACCTGTTCTACAATCGCTCGGTCAACAATATCGACCCGGCGCGGATCACCAATGTGTACAACCAAACGGTCGTCAACAATGTCACCGTGAACCGCGCCAGCTACAACGGCGGCAGCGGCGGCGTTCGAACACAGCCGAGTCAAGCCGACTGGGCGGCCTCGCGCGATCGCCACATCAACTACGCGCCGTTGCAGCGTGAACACGAACAGGCAGCCCGCGGAAATCCGGCATTGCGCGCCGCTGAAAACAGGGGCCAGCCGCCCATCGCGGCCACGCCCAGGCCAGCCGCGCTCACCGGACCGGGCGTCCAGGCAGCGCGACCGGACTTTCGGGGCTCACGCCCGGACGCGCAGGGCTCGCGCCCGGGCGGCACCACGAGCGTCTACCCCGCAAATCCTGTAAACCCTCAGCCCCAGGCCGAGAACCGCCAGGCTCCGCCTCAGATGCGGCAGCCGCAACCGGTAAATGATCGCTTCCACGCCCAAGGCCGCCCGACTCCATCAGAACCGCATGACTGGCAGCCGCCACGCCAGCCACAACGCACAGCCACCCCCCCGCCCGAGCGCGGAATTCAACCCAGACAAGAAATGCAGTCCAGACCGCCGCCGCCCAGCGCGCAACCGCCCAGACCGCAGGTGCCGGCAACGGAGCAGCGTCAAAATGCGCCTCAACCACGACCTGAGCCTCGCGCCGAGGCGGCGCGACCCCCTCCTCCCCGCCCCCAGCCGGCACGCCCTGCGAACGCAGCGCCGCCCGAGCGCCACGAAGATCGTGACCATCATTAATCACGGCCAGTAGTCCTTAGTCCGACGCCGGACTTTGTTGCGCTAACCAACGCCGCCGCATGTTTTATTCGAGTGGCGGACCTTCGTGAGCGACCAGGAGATCGTGCATATCGTTCGCATGCTCTTCTTCCACCGTCAAGATCCCTTCCAGCATGGTGCGGGTCGCGGGATCATCGTTGCCGAAGTATCGGATCAACTCGCGGTAATGATCCACCGCTATGCGTTCGGCAATCAGGTTCTCCTTAATCATCTCGATCAGACTGTCGGCCGAGCCATATTCCGAGGCGGCACGCGTGGCGAGGCCAGTGGGGTTGAAATTGGGCTTCCCCCCGAGCTGATTGATGCGTTCCGCAACTTCGTTCACGTGACCGGCTTCTTCCTTGGCATGCTGCGCAAACTCCGCCTTCACGCCTTCGCTTGAAATGCCGGTGGCGGCGACCGCATGCATGGTGTAGCGCAACACGCAGACAATCTCAGTTGCCAGAACAGCCTGCAGAATCTCAATCGTCTTATTGACATCGCCCGAGTACGTGAAAGTCACGCCGCCCGATGTAATATTTTGTTGCGCGCGTTGACGTAAGGTTTTCACATCCGTCAAAAACGGCTTTGAATTCGTGCTCTGGGTGTCCACTGTGTTGTCTCCAAAATAGCGATACGTGGCCCATATTTATACACCCCCAACGCGATGTTGTTGGCCAACCTTGTTTTCACAGGCGTCAGTCTATGTGCCGATCCCCTGTCAGCGCGACACCGACAACGCCGCCTCCAGCGCGTTGACCAGCGGTCCCAACTTCGGCGGGTCCGCTTCGAAAGTCGGAATCACGCCGTGCTCTCGCAGGGCGCGCGAACACACCGGCCCTATCGATGCGATTACCAGCCGATTCAATTGCCGCACCAGTTCCTCGGAGCATCCGCGCTGCTGAGCGAGCGCGTGGAGATTATGTATTTGCACGGCGCTCGTGAACACGACCGCGTCGACGCGCAAGGCCCTCAGAGCATCGAGCAACTCGACGAGGGGTTGGATGTTCGAGGGCAGGGCCCAGCGGTACGTCGCAATTTCCCGAACACTGCCGCCGCGCGCAATCAATGCTTCGCGTAATTTTTGATTCTCGGCACCGTAACGCTGTACCAGGACTGGTGCATCGATGAGGGAAATGGGCTCCAACGCTTGCAACACGGTGTCCGTCGTAAAGGGCGAGGCCGCGCGAATATCGATGCGCACCTGCCGGGCGTTCAATTCTCCGACAGGTTTCGGGCCGCGCACTATCACCAGCGACGTGTGCAGGAGTTGCAGCACTTCAGCGGTCGATCCCGCTACGTCGGTCGCTTGAAAGAGCGCGCGCGTTCCCACCCCCGTTTGAAAAATCACGACTTTGAACGGATCGACGCGCCATTGCACGAGCATCGCGTCCACTGCAAGCGGATCAACGTCCGGCACCTCCTCGAGCGCGGGTGCTAGCATGGGCAGAGCGCCACGGCGCGCGATCAATTCGGCCAGACGTGCTCCCGTGCGAGTCTCGAGAATCGCGACGACTTTGGATTTCATACGAACCATTCAACCATGCGGCTGCTCTAAAAAACACTGATGTCGACTCATTCGAAAATAACCTTGGTGCTGCTGTTGTCGGCGCTCACTACGTGCCTCGTGTCCCTCGCCAATGGTACGCCGACCGTGGGTGCGGAGCCGGAGTACCTGCGTCGGGATTTCGTGGCAGCCATGCAACGCATTCAGCTGCAACAGCCGGATGCGCCGGACTCACGGGCCCTCCAGGCCTTCGTCATCTACGACTATCTGGTCGCGGCGCGGTTGCGGCGCGATCTGCTGCGATCGCCCAGCGATGCGCTCGACACCACCATCGACGCCTTTCTACAGGCTCATTGGGGTCAACCCGTGGCACGCGGTCTGCGGCGCGACTGGCTCGGGAGTCTCGCAGAAAGGCATCGCTGGGACCTGTTCCTGGCGCGCTCCCTGGACGTCACCGACCCTGGCCTCGTTTGTGACCGGCTCACGGGCAGACTATCGACCGGAGACACCGCGGGCCTGGGTGCCGCGGCGCTTGCCCGCTGGAGCCTGCCGCAGCGTCAACCGGCCGAGTGCAATGGGATCTTTGCCTGGCTGCGGACGCAGGGTTTGCTGACCCCGGCCCTCGCGGAAGCTCGCGCTCGAGCGGCGCTCGCGGTCGACAATTCACGCCTCGCGCGGGAATCCGCCGCCGATGTGACCCCGGCGCGCGCCGCGGCGCTGCTGCAATGGTCGGATCTATTGGAGGGGCCCAGGGTCGCGCTCGCCGTATTGGCGACACATCCAGCCTTGGCTGTGGAGCCCGAAGCACTCATCGCGGGCTTCGAGAAGCTCGCGCATATGGATTCCCTCGCCGCAACGAACCTGTTACCCCAGCTTTTGGCCCGCCCCGACATGACGCCTGCGCTGCAATCACGACTGCAGCGAACAGCGGCGCTCGGCGCCGCTTACGATCGAGATCCTCGATCCGTCGCCGCATTCGATCGCATGGACATCGACGCCTCCGACACTCTGGCGCAGGAATGGCGAGTGCGGGCCGCGTTGTGGCAGGGCGACTATGTCAAAGCGCGCGCCTGGATCGAAGCCATGGCTCCGAACCTCGCGGCGCTGCCTCGTTGGCGCTATTGGCGTGCTCGCGCCGTTGAAGCGACGTCGAATTCAGAAGCGGCCGCACCGCTCTATGCCGAAATCGCCGAGCTGCGCGACTACTATGGCTATCTTGCCGCGGACCGGCTGCGGCGCGAATACCGCTTGAACGCACGCCCTTCGCCGGACGACACGCCGATGCAAAACGCGCTCGCTTCGGAGCCCGGAGTGATCCGTGCGCATGAACTCTTCATGTGTGACATGACGGACGACGCCGGCGTCGAATGGGCTGCGGTATTCAGTGGCGCCGCTCCGGCATTGAAAATCCAGGCGGCACATCTTGCCGCCCGTTGGGGGTGGCATGCCCAGGTCATTGCCAGCTTGGCGCAGGCGGGAGAATGGGACGATGTACGCTTGCGTTACCCACGCCCTTACCCCGAGGAGGTTGCTGAAGCGAGCAAGCTGACCGACATTTCTCCGGATTGGATCTTGAGCGTCATGCGCCAAGAGAGTCTGTTCCGCAAAGACGCCGTTTCCCGCGCGGACGCGCGCGGTGTCATGCAAATGTTGCCGGCGACTGCCGTCGCCGTTGCGCGCCGGTGGCATCTGCCGGTTCCGCTAAAGAACACCTTGTTCGATCCTGCGGCGGCAATCGCCCTCGGCGCCGCATACCTGCATGAGCTGCTCGAACGGCAATACGGCCACCTCGCGCTGGCGCTCGCCGCGTACAATGCGGGGCCCGCGCCTGTGGCGCGCTGGCTCCCCGCGAAGGCCATGGACGCCGATATCTGGATTGAAAACATTCCGTATACCGAAACTCGTTCCTATGTGCAGCATATTCTCGAACACATGGTCGCTTTCGCGTGGGTGCGCAACGCCGAGCCGCCACGCCTCGATGCGCTGTTGCCGGCGGTACGGCCCGCAATATGATCGTTTTGCCGGCCTCTGCGGGCGGTGGGCATGAGCACGGCGGCGAGGTCAGCAAAGCGACTTAGTTCGCGCCGATCAAGCCCGCAGTCACGTTGATGGCGAAGCCCAGGATCGACGCATTGAACAAGAATGAAATCAAGGTGTGCGCGGTCACTATCTTGCGGATATGGGTGTGCGCGGTGGAGACATCGGCGGTTTGACACGCAGCGGCGATGGTGAACGAAAAATACGCGAAATCCCAGAACACCGGCATGGGGGTGTTCGGAAAACGCAGCGGACGATCGTTTTCTTCGGCGCTGTAGTACATATCCGCGTAGTGCGTGGTGAACATAGTGGGCACCAATACCCACGAGTCGATCAAGGTGAACGCGGCCAGCGCGAAATGTCCGATGCGTTCAGTCCCGGTGACTTGCTTCATGGTCGCAAGCGGCTGAACAATGGCCACGAGACTGAGCATGGCCGCCAAGATCACTGCGATTAGAATAACGGGCGCTGACTCGTCCTCTTCGACGTATTTCCAACAAATTTGCTCGGCCGAGAGACGTGTCATCCAAAAATAAATCAGCCCAAAAAAACACACTACCCCGAAATTCCAAGAAACCAGCACTCGAGTCAAGGTCGACCATGGCGCCGGAAGAAAGAAAAAAATGCTCACTCCGGCCGCCACGGATATCCATAGCCTCGGATGGTTAATCAGGTATTTGTTCAATACATAGGCAACCGATTTGATATGTCACCACGCCGCACTACTTACTCTCTTTGGCCACCAAATACTTCACTAGTTCGATGAGCTGATCGGGACCGCCCGCCGATTCGGTATGCAGTCGGTATTTGCCGTTTACCACGATGGTCGGGGTGCGATCGACGCGGTACGCCTGTACCAGGCCTTCGGCCGCGCGTACTCTCACATCCACCGCGAATGACTTGGATGTGTCGATGAATTTCTCGACAGGCACGCCAGCCTGAGTCTTGTAGAACTTCGCAGCATCCTGAATGCTCGGCAGCGGATTCTTCAGGCCACGCGTCGCAGGGTCGATGACGGCCAACTCATTGGTCTGCCACACCGCGGCAAACATAGCATCGTGAGCCTGATCGGCGACCCCGAGAATTTGCGCCGTGCAATAGGCCAGCTGGAACATCGGCCAATCCTCGCTGGGGTTGAACGACGCCGGCACGTAATCGAGCAGGACATTCGCCGGCAGACTCTGCTTCAATTTCTTCATGGTCGGCTGGAATAAATTGCAGGCCGGACAGGCGTACGAAAAAACTTCCGTGACCTCGACCTTGCCCTTGGATGACAACGGCGGACGCGCCGGTTCGACCAGAAAATAATTGACGCCTTCGGTCCAGGTGGCCGCGCTGCGGACCGGGGTGCCGAAACCGATGGCTAGAAAAAGCGCGAGCGCGCCGCAATTCGAGAATTTCATTGAGGTTCCTTAAATCGGTTACCAGGATCATTTTCGCTCTAGTTAATCGAGCCTGTCGAGAACAATGCGTACCGGCCGCGCGGCCGCCCTCGCCATTCGCATGCACATCCCTTGACGTTTCTCGACACTTTGAGCCTTTCCCGATGAAAATCGTGGAGACTTTTGATGATGCGGGTGCAAGTGGCACTGTGTGTGTCAATGTATGCGCTTCTCCGACGAACGTCGTGTGAGATACTCCCGACACGAAAATTGCCGGAGCCACTATGTTTGTTGAACCCGCCGTGGGCGCGCCGCCCGTGCCCGCCGCATTCAAGGCTGACCGCCCGCGCGGATGCACCCTTGAACGCCCCCGACGTCACGACGCTTTATCCCTCGGTTGGCGGCGCTTGTTCGGGCGTGGGTCCAAGTATGCGGTGAAGTTGTGATACACGACCAAGAAAATCCCTTGCCGCCGCCGCCGCGCGGCCCCGTGGCTTTCGTACGCAGACATTGGCTGGCGCTGCTCGTGGTCACCGGCATCATACTGTTGTCGATCGCCCTGGTCAGGTACATCCAGGGCATACAACCGGTTGCCACGGCTGGACCCCCTGGACGCCGCAGAGGCGCACAAAACGGCGCCGTCGCCGTATCGGTGGCGAGAGTGACGGCCGGCGATATTCAGCTGCGCATCCCCGCGCTCGGTACTGTGACCCCCTTGGCCACGGTGACGGTCAGGACGCAAATCAGCGGGGTGTTGCAAAAAATTCTGTTCACCGAAGGCCAGGTCGTACATCAGGGCGAGCCGCTGGCCGAAATCGATTCGCGGCCATACGAAGCGGCGCTGCAGCAGACACGAGGAAGCTTGCGCCGCGACCAAGCACTGCTCGCCGACGCGAAGTTGAATTTGCAACGCTATGCAGGCCTCGTCAAAGAAGACTCGATTGCCCAGCAGCAGCTCGACACTCAAAAGGCGTTGGTCGACCAATATACCGGCACCATCGAATCCGACGAGGGCCAGGTGAAGACGGCGAGCGTGAATCTGCAATACACGCACATCGTCGCGCCGGTGAGCGGTCGAGTCGGACTGCGGCAAGTGGATCAAGGCAATTATGTCACCCCGGGCGATGCGAACGGCATCGTCGTCATCAATCAGCTGCAGCCCATCACCGTCCTTTTCGCCATTCCTGAAGACCACGTGTCCGCGCTGATGAAGCGACTGCACGACCCGACCCCCATGACGGTGGAGGCTTACGATCGGACCGACAGCAACAAATTGGCGGACGGTCAGCTACTCACCGTCGACAATGCAATCGACACCACCACCGGCACCGTCAAGCTGCGGGCTCAATTCGACAATGCCGAGGGCCTGCTGTTTCCCAATCAATTCGTCAACATCCAGCTTCTACAAGAACTGTTGACGAATCAAATCATCATGCCGAACGCCGCCGTACGTCGAGGAGCGCCCAATGGAGTCGTGACCACATTCGTCTACGTCGTGAATTCGGATAACACCGTGGCCGTGCGTCCGGTGACTCTCGGCGTCGTCGACGGCGAACGCGTCGCCGTGACCAAGGGCCTCGCCGCAGGCGAGACGGTGGTCACCGAAGGAGGCGACCGCCTGCGCGACGGCGCAGAAGTGCAATTGCCGAGTGCTGGGCCGCCCGGAGCGGCTGCGCCCGGGGGACCACGCGCGAAACGCCCTCGAACGCATAACAAACCGCAACAATGACGTCGATTGCAGACGCGCCGATAGCCCCATGAATCCGTCCCGCATCTTCATCCTGCGTCCCGTCGCCACCACTTTGCTGATGGTGGCGATTTTAATCGTCGGTGCGATCGCCTATACGCAGTTGCCTCTGTCCGCGTTGCCCGAAGTGGCCTATCCGACCATCCAGGTACAAACCTTCTATCCCGGCGCCAGTCCTGAAGTCATCACTTCAGCCATCACGGCACCGTTGGAAAAGCAGTTCGGCCAGATGCCGGGTTTGGTGCAGATGTCGTCGACCAG
>JALYIW010000223.1 GCA_030775625.1 Pseudomonadota bacterium
TCACCGTGATCAACGGGGACATTGGGACCATCGCAACGGCCACCTCGTCGGTCACCGGACTTCACGACACGGCCGGTGACATCTATACCGAGTCGCCAGCGAACAAGGGGGCGGTTAACGGGACGATCTTCACCTGCACCAATTCAACCACGGGGCCCACGTCGGCGGGACCGAACGCAGCCCATTGCAGCGTGGCGACCCAGGCTCGGCTCGACGCGCAAACCGCTTACCTGGCGCTGGTGGCAGAACCCGCAGGCGCGAATCCCGGCGGCAACCTCGCGGGGCTCACGCTCACACCCGGGGTGTATACCGCTCCGGCCGGATCATTCATGATACAGGGTGGGGATCTGACCTTGGACGCGCAGGGTAACGCCAACGCGGTGTGGGTGTTTCAAATGGCCACCACGCTCACCGTCGGCGGGCCGGGAGCAGCGGCTCCGCAGAGCATTATCCTGGCGGGAGGGGCGCAGGCCAAAAACGTGTTCTGGCAGGTCGCCAGTGCGGCCACCATCAATGCCGGCGGCGGCGGTACCATGGTCGGCACCATTATTTCCCAGGCAGGAGCGGCCTTCTCAACTCTCGGCAATGTTGCGGTCGTCACGTTGAACGGCCGGGTATTGTCATTGGGAGCATCGGTGACCCTTGTCGATACGGTTATCAATGTACCCGCCCCGTAAGGTCTGCAAGTCGTCCTCCTGGAGAATACAGTGAAATTATCAACAGCCTTAGGGATGCTGGGTGTGGTGTCGTTCCCGCTCGTCGCCAGCTCGATTGCAGCAGCGGACGATTCGGATTGGTACATCGGGGGCAATGTCGGACAGTCGCGAGCGAAAATCGATAACGTGCGCATCGTCAACGGCTTGACGGCGCAAGGCATTGCAACCACAACAGTCCGAGACGATGATCGTCATTTCGCTTTCAAAGTGTTCGGCGGTTACGAATTCAATAAGTATTTTTCACTCGAAGCCGGCTATTTCGATTTAGGTAGATTCGGGTTTACGGCCAACACCGTGCCCGCAGCCGGATTGACGGGCAAAATAAAATTGAATGGTGCGAATTTCGATGCCGTGGGTACCCTCCCGTTCGGGGACAAATTCTCCGCCATCGCGCGCATCGGCTATACCTACTCGTATGCCAAAGACGATTTTGCGGGCTATGGGGCGGTCATCGTGCGCGATCCCGAGCGCAACCAGCATTCTTCCAACTACAAGTTCGGTGTTGGCCTGCAATACGCAGTGACGAAATCTTTCGGCCTGCGTGCCGAGGCGGAGCGCTATCGGGTCAAGGATGCAGTGGGTAACAAGGGTGACGTCGACCTCTTTTCAGCCGGAGCGGTCTATCGGTTCGGTCACGCAGCGCCGCCGCCGGCCACGCCCGTAGTTGCTGCCGAGCCGGTCGTGGCGCCCCCTCCGGTCGAGCCGCCGCCGCCTCCTCCGCCGCCTCCGGCCCTAAGGAAAAACGTGAGTTTTGCGGCGGACTCGTTGTTCGAGTTCGGTAAAGACACGGTCAATCCCCGGGGCAAGCAAGCACTCCAGGACTTTGCCGCGGAACTCACGGGCGCTCGGTTTCAATTCATCACCGTCACGGGCTATAGCGACCGAATCGGGTCGCATGAGTACAACATGAAGCTATCGGCACGCCGCGCCGAGGCGGTAAAGTCGTATTTGGTGGCTACGGGCATTGCAGAGAACAAGATCATCGCGAAGGGGGCGGACGGGTCCGACCCTGTCACCAAACCGGGGGAGTGCAAAGGCCAGCGGCGCACACCAGAACTGATCGCGTGTCTGCAGCCGGATCGGCGGGTCGATGTGGAAGTCGCCGGAACGAAAGCGCAGGACCAGAACTAGGACTCGAGGACGCATGGTGGGGACTGAGGTGGTGCGCCGCCGACCACCGTCCTCTCGACTGCCTACGGGATTGCCCCCAGGTTGGTGAATCCGCCGTTTCGATCGGGGTGATTGGCAGGAGCCAAATTGATATCCTGCAGCGCAAATCGTTGATGCTCGAACACCGACGGATCGAGGCGGCCGAGCGCCGCAAGATCGGTCATTTCCTGGGCTTGGTTGGTCACGAACCAGCTATGCCCCACGATGTCGATCTGCGCCGCCATCATGCGAAACATGTCGATCGGGATGGCGCCGCTGGTGCCGCCGATATTGACGAAGCGTCCGCCGCGGCGCAGCGAATTCAGCGTGTCGGTAATCGTGTTGCCCGAAAGAAAAAGACCAGAGAAGACATAATTGGTGGTGAGAGAGACTCCCGCCATCTCGCCCGAAGTGCTTGAGTCTACATGCAATAGAGCGCTGGAGTCCTCATCAGTTCTCACCAAAGTTGCCCCCCGCTGGAATACGCCCAGTGTGAACCGGCAAGTTGATTGGCCGCCGGCCGGCACCACAACTTGTTGTTTCGGCCCGCGCGATGCTCGAAATTCGGG
>JALYIW010000224.1 GCA_030775625.1 Pseudomonadota bacterium
TGCTGGTAGGTCTTGTCATTGAATTTTCCTCCGGCATGCAGTCGTGTAAGAATCAATTCGACGCCGCTGATCTTCTCCTTGGGGTGAATGTCGACGGGCATGCCGCGGCCGTCGTCCTCGACCTGCAGCGATCCGTCCTTGAACACCGTTACGTCGATGTTTGCGCAATGACCGGCGAGTGCTTCGTCGACGCTATTGTCGATGACCTCATGCGCCAGGTGATTCGGCCGGGTGGTGTCGGTATACATGCCCGGACGCCGGCGAACCGGGTCCAAACCGCTCAATACCTCGATGTCGGAGGCCGTGTAAGACGATGCCATCGATTACCTCTGGAGGCGTGCAAACCCCGCGCAGCCGGCCCCACGCGGTGGCCTGCCGAAGGCGGCGGAGTCTAGCACGCGAATCAACAGCCAATCAGCTGGCAGCCTGGGCGCGATTCGGCTATCGTTCCGGCGATATGGGAATCGCAAATGCTCAGAATCTCGCTCGCACAATTCCGGTGCTGCCCCGCCCCTACGGCATCCGTGTACGCCTGAAGGCCGGGGATCCTTTCGCCAAATTGCTGGGCGGCGACTGGCAAAAGACCCACTGGTTCTTCAGCGCGGTGGAACGCGATCGCGTGCTGGAAGACATGTCGCGCAAGCACGAGTATTCGCGGATCGGCGATCAACCCGCGCTGGTGTTCGAAAAAGTCGAAAAACTCGCCGAGAGCCGCAACTTCTAAGCCTCGCTCCCGACTCGGCGGCTTCGGCGCGTAGCGCCTAAAAGGTGCGTCCCAAGAACAAATAAAAGGCGGCGGTACCGCTCTGATCGTAGCCTGAGCCCACGTAAACCGGTCCGAGAAAGGTATCGAACGCCAGGAATAGCGAGGCATCCTTGCGAGCGGACCCCACGCTGATGTCCCCCCGGTGCTCCCAGGTATTGCCCATTTCGAACGACATGCCCAGGTAGGCCGGAAACTCGAAAAATCCTTCGCCGCCGCGGCCGATTTTCCGAAAGTAGATGGCGCGGGCCACTGCGTAGTGAGGCCCGATCAAGGATTGCGGCGCGAGTCCCGATAAATTGAAGAATCCGCCCAATGAAAAGAAATTTGGCAGCGCCGCCGGCTCAAGATTCCCATCCACCGTACTGCCGGCGGACGTCCATAGCAGCAGCGTGTTGCGGCCGCGCGAGCGCGCCATCAACCAATCGGCCTGCATCCTGTCGGATGCAACATCGGCGCCAAGATTCGTGCGGTTGGCATCCCATTGCATGGAAAACGTTTGTCCGCCGCGAGGGAAATGCACATTGTCCAGCCGGTCGTAGCTGAACTTGAAAAAATATTCTCCGTTGTTGTATTGCGGTACGACCAGCGAGGGGGCGCCAAATCGCACTCGCGTCGCGCCGTTGATGCGGTGGAATCCGGCACGCACCTCGCCCCAATTGCCGAGGGTGCGGCCGAAGTCGAGGTCGCCTTCGGCTTCGCGGTCCCGAAAATCCGCCACTTCGATATTCTTGGTATATATTCCCAGGTCGCGCGCTTCGATGCGCGCACTTGGCGCGAAGAACCACGTGCGCGAGGCATCGAGGGGCTGGTAGAACTCGGTGGACAATTTGGGGTTGCTGCCGATTTGCACGTCCGTGAGCAGTTCGGCGCCCAAATCGTTGATCTCGGTCAATATGAAACGCGCTGCGGCGTTATATCGGCTGTTGCCCTGGAAATCGTCCTCCAGATTGAGTCCGAAACGCAGATAGTTCGGGCCCCAGGATTTGCGGCGCGCGCGTACCTCGAGGCCCGCCTCCTCATCCTCGCCCCTTCCATGATCAACCAACGAATAGTCGAGGGTCTCGAAGTTGCCGAGTCCGTACAGTTCCGTTATGCGCTTTCCCACCTGATCGAGATCCAAGGGCTTGCCGATCAACGGCTGCATTTGCGCCGCAATGGTTTTTTCATAGCGCTTCGACTGCTCGTCGACCCGGACGAACTTGATGGGCGGCAGGGCGGGCTGGCGCGAGCCGCGGCGTGCGACGTAATCTAGATATGTCGACTCGCCGACGCGGTACGCGGCCAAGCTTCCCATGACGCTGCGCGCGGCGTCTTCGCCGCGACTGATGACCGCGTTCGAGAGAGTAAAGTCCGTCGCGGGCGTCGAACCCAGATCCGGTTCGATGAGAATATCTTGGGGTGTGAGCGTCGCGCGTTGGCGGTCCGAGTCCTTGCGCACCAGAATGGCCAGCATCTGATTTGAAATAGAGAGCGCCGAATCGAGTCCCGCCCGCGGCTGCAACGGAAAGCTCACATCGGAGACGATGAGAACGTCCGCATGCATTGTCCGCGCCACACTGATGGGTAGATTCTCCGCCAGCCCGCCGTCGACCAACAGCCGGCCCTGCGATTCGACAGGCGCGAATACACCCGGCGCCGAGATACTGGCGCGCATTGCGATGGCGAGATCGCCCTTGTCCATTACCACGGCGTTACCGGTTTCCAAATCCGTGGCGACGGCGCGAAACGGCGTGGGAAGCATATCGAAATCCGTGCTGTTGGTGAAAGGCAGCGTCAGTTGCCGCAGAGTTTCCTGCAGCTTCTGCCCCTGAATGAAACCCTTGGGCAAGAGGATCTTGCCGTGCTTTAAACCCAGCGGCAGACGAACCAGAAAATTGCGGTCATCTTGTTTGCGCCTGAAGGCGAGATCCCGCCGCGGAGGCGTATCGCGAAACGCTTCTTGCCAGTCCACCGACCGCATGGTGGCATCGATCTGGCGCGCCGTCATGCCGCTGGCGTATAGACCGCCGACAACGGCACCCATGCTGGTCCCGGCTATGCAGTCGATGGGAATTTTCAACTCTTCGAGCACTTTGAGAACGCCGATGTGGGCCATGCCACGGGCGCCGCCGCCGGACAGCACCAGACAAATCCGCGGGCGGATAGCCGCGGCCTCCTCGGCCACGGCGATGTCGGACGCACCCAGCCAGGCGGCGGATAGCATGCCGGCCAATGCAAGTCGTAGAGCGATCTTCCCCATGTGTGAAGCTAGTTTAGTTCACGAGAGCACTCAGCGTCTTGCGCGCGGATTGAGCCAGCGATGAATGCACTATGGCGGGCGGCAAAGTTCCGTTGCTTCGGCTCAACCACCGACCGACCGGGGCACTTGTTGGGTGATGCAGTGGATATTGCCCCCACCCAACAAGACCTCGCGGGTGGCGACCCCCACCACTTCGCGGGTCGGAAACAGGCGCCGCAAGGTACGCATCGCGGCCGCATCGCGCCGCTTGTCAAAGAGCGGCATGACCACACGCGTGTTCGCGACATAAAAATTGACGTAAGACCCCGCCAAGCGATCACCGGCCCGGCGCGGGCGGCTGCCGGCGCGCAGGTCGATGTCGGCCGCCTCGGCAGCGGTCATGAACAGCGGGCCGGGCTGAATGATCTTGTGAATGGTCAATTGCCGCCCGCGCGCGTCGCGGGCCCGGCGCAAACGCTGCCAGGCATCACGGGAGATTTCGTATTGTGGATCATCGCGATCCTCGGTCCACGTGAGCAACACGTGACCCGGACTGGTGAAACAGGCCAGTTCGTCGATGTGGCCGCCGGTCTCGTCCCGATACGTGCCCCTGTCGAGCCAGATCAGCGTCGTCACGCCGAGATATCGACGCAGCTGTTCCTCAACCTCTGCCTTCGTGAGTTGCGGGTTTCGGTTTGGGTTGAGCAGGCATTCCTGCGTGGTCAAGCAAGTGCCTTGTCCGTCGACGTGGATGGCGCCGCCCTCCAGCACGAACGAAGTTCGGTAGCGATCCGCGCCCTCGATCTCGAGTACCTTCTGCGCGACCTCATCGTCGCGGTCCCAAGGATAGTACAGCCCCCCTTGAAGTCCGCCCCACCCGTTGAAGGTCCAATCCACGCCGCGTCGCCGGCCCTTGCCGTCGATGACAAAAGTGGGGCCGCAGTCGCGTATCCACGCGTCGTTGCAGCTCATTTCGACCAGGCGCACCTGCCGGGGCAAGCGGGCCCGGGCATTTTGAAATTGCACGGCGGACACACCGACGGTCACCGGTTCGCCGCCGGCTATGGCGGTGGCGACGGCGGCAAATGCAGCTTGAGCCGGCTTAGCCCCGGCGCGCCAGGTATCGGTGCGCTCCGGCCAAAGCATCCAACACCCAGAATGGCGTTCGAATTCCGCCGGCATGCGAAAGCCATCCCTAGCGGGTGTTGAGTTGAGTGTGCGCAATGCGAGTCTCCGGTCGCGCATGCTAGCATTGAGGTTGCATCAATAGGAGGAAAGGAATGTCAGCAGCGAAGTCGGTCAATGTGCAAGTCCCCGTCGGTGGCGAGAAAATCACCATCTCCAACGGCAAGCTGCATGTGCCGTATCAACCCATCATCCCATTCATCGAAGGCGACGGCACCGGCCGCGATATCTGGCGCGCAAGCGTCCGTGTATTCGACGCCGCGGTAGCAAAAGCCTACGGCGGAAAGCGCAAGATCCATTGGATGGAAGTCTATGCCGGCGAAAAAGCCAACAAGGCGTACGACACCTGGCTACCGGATGAAACCGTGGCTGCTTGCCGCGAGTATCTGGTCTCAATCAAGGGTCCGCTGACCACGCCGGTCGGCGGCGGAATCCGCTCCCTCAATGTGGCCCTGCGCCAATTGCTCGATCTGTATGTGTGTCTGCGCCCCGTTCGCTGGTTCAAGGGCGTACCCTCACCCGTCAAGACACCCGAAAAAGTCGACATGGTGATTTTCCGAGAAAATACCGAAGACATTTACGCGGGTATCGAATTCGAGGCGGGCTCGGCCGACTGCAAGAAATTTCTCGATCTGTTCAAGCAGAATTTTCCAAAGCAATTCGCCAAGATACGCTTTCCCGAGAGTTCGGGCATCGGGCTCAAGCCCACGTCGAAAGAGGGCACTGACCGCTTGTTCCGCGCCACGCTCGAGTACGCCATCGCCAACAAGCGCAAGAGCGTGACCATCGTGCACAAGGGCAACATCATGAAATTCACCGAAGGTGCGTTTCGCAACTGGTGCTATCAACTGGCGGAAAAGGAATTCCCGGAGCATGTATTCACTTGGGAGCAATGGGAAGCAATCAAGGCTGCGAAAGGCGAGAAGCAAGCCAATGCTGAGATGGATGCCGCCAAAAAGGCCGGTAAGGTCATCATCAAGGACGCCATCGCCGATATCACCCTGCAACAAGTGCTGACCCGCCCTGACGAATTCGATGTGGTCGCCACCATGAATCTGAACGGCGACTATTTATCGGATGCATTGGCCGCTCAGGTCGGCGGCATCGGCATTGCCCCGGGCGGCAACATCAACTACCTGACCGGTCATGCCGTATTCGAAGCCACTCATGGCACCGCGCCCAAGTACGCGGACCTCGACAAGGTCAACCCGGGTTCTGTGATCTTGTCGGGTGAAATGATGCTGCGCTACATGGGCTGGCTCGAAGCCGCCGACGCCATCATCACCGCCATGGACAGGACCATCGCTCAAAAAACGGTGACCTACGATTTCGCGCGTTTAATGCAAGGAGCCACGGAGGTCAAGTGCAGCGAGTTCGCCGATATGCTGATTCGCAATCTTTGATTGGCGGCGCTGCGATCGGCCCAAGGTCGTACTTCGGAAGTCTTAAGTAAATGCCTTATGGAGCGCCTGAGCCAGGTCTTGCTGCAAATCTTGGGCGTCTTCCACTCCAATTGAGAGACGGACGGTGCCTTTGGTTATCAATGATGCGGCGCGCTGTTCCGGCGTGAATTCGTTGCCGGCCAACAACTGTGGGGGCAGCACCAGAGATTCGGTTGACCCCACGCTGGCCGATATGGAGAAAAGCTGCAGCGCATCCGCGAAGCGGCCGCCCTGCTCGTAGCCGCCATCCAGCTCCAAAGTCACTACGCTGCCAAAGTCGCTCATCTGGCGCTTGGCCAGCGGGTGCTGCGGATGAGTTTCCAGCCCAGGGTAGTAGACCTGCCTCACACGAGGATGGTCATCGAGATACCGGCTCAATGCCAGCGCATTGGCACACTGGCGTTCGTACCGCAAGACATAGGTGCGCATGCCGCGTTGAATCAAAAAGGCCGCGTGCGGATCGAGCGTCGGGCCCATGGACAGGATGTCCTTACGCATCTGAGCGATCAGCTCGCGGCGAGCGATGATGGCGCCGCCCATGACATCGCCGTGACCGGATGCATGCTTCGTCAGACTGTGCAGAAAAATGTCGACGTCGTACGCGCCATGGTTGTGAAATCCAGCGAAGGTATTGTCTAACACCGTGAGCGCGCCCGCACGCCGCGCATGGGTTACGAGGTGTTCGATATCCGCGATTTTGGTGAGCGGATTGGTCGGGCTTTCGAACAGCACCACACGGGTCGGAGTGTCGCGCAGTACACGCTCTATGCCCGCCAGATCCTCGATCGACAGCAACGTGTGGGTAACACCGAACTTGGCCAACAAGTGCTTCAGAATGTAGCGACTCGGCGGATAGGACTCGACGAAAGCGAGAATGTGATCCCCTTGCTTGCACAGGGACAACAGGGTCGCCGCGATGGTCGCAACCCCGGACCCGGCCAACAAACACTCGTCCCTGCCTTGCAGCTGCGCCAGCAGAAGTTCCAGTTGTTTCAAGGTGGGATTCGATGAGCGCGAGTAGTAAAAGCCCTCGCGCTCGCCGCGCATGTAACGCAGCGTTTCGCCGGTATCGTCAAAGGAGAATTTGACGGACTGGTAGATCGGCGCGACCAGGGAGCGATTGTCCGCAGCCAGTTGGACAGCCGGCGGATGATTCACGAATGTATTGTTTTTCATCATTTGCAAGATAATGGAGCCACACCCGTATTGAAAGCACCCAATTACCGCACGCCAGGACGATTGATTTTAAGCATCTAACAGCCGGGCGCCCATGTGTACCCCCCCTCGGCCCAATAAGCGGGTAAAATCATGTGCCTATGAATGCAGTCGTCAACTTGCCGGAACAGGACCGCCGCCGTGAAGATCGCGAGCCGGAGCCGCGTATACGCGAGATTCCCTACAACTACACGTCTTTGGCCGATCGAGAAATCGTCATCCGGCTGCTGGGAGAGGCCGCTTGGACCCTGCTGAATGAATTGCGCAGCGAACGCCGCACCGGCCGGTCGGCGCGTATGCTGTACGAGGTTCTCGGTGACATGTGGGTGGTGGATCGCAATCCGTATTTGCAGGACGATCTCCTCGACAACCCAAAACGCCGCCGGCAGCTCATCGAAGCCCTGCATCATCGGTTACGGGAGCTGGAAAAGCGCCGCGATTCTGCCGATATGGTCCGCGACAGCAAGGTCGGCAAACTGTTGCACGCGGCCGAGGCAGCGATCGTGCGGTTTGAAAGTCAATTTTCGCAATTCGAGCGCATGAGAAAGCGCGCGCGGCGCCTGTTCAGCAAGCACACCCGCAAGGACAACATCCGCTTCGATGCCTTCTCCCGGGTCTCGCACGTCACCGACGCCACCGATTGGCGAGTCGAGCTGCCTTTTTTGGTGCTGGCGCCGGATACGGAGACTGAAATACCCGCCCTGGTGCGCGATTGCATCGAACTGGGATTGACGGTCATTCCGCGCGGCGGCGGCACCGGTTATACCGGCGGTGCGGTGCCCTTGACGCCATGGTCGGCCGTCATCAACACGGAAAAACTCGAAACGCTGGGTCCGGTGGAAATTGGCGAATCGGCAATCGGCGACGCCGGCGACGCGAGCATTTTTTGCGGCGCGGGTGTCGTCACCAAGCGAGTGGCCGAAGCCGCGGAGCGAGCCGGATGCGTGTTCGCCGTCGATCCCACGTCGGCCGACGCGTCCTGCGTGGGCGGTAATATCGCCATGAACGCGGGCGGCAAGAAAGCCGTTCTCTGGGGAACGGCGGTCGACAACCTCGCCTGGTGGCGAATGGTCGATCCGCAGGGCGATTGGCGCGAGGTGACCCGTCTCAACCACAATCGCGGCAAGATACATGACGTGGCGGTGGCGAGCTTCGAATTGGTTTGGAAGGATGGAAAAACCCCTGCGGATCAAGCCAAGATTTTGCGCACCGAACGGCTCGACATCGAGGGCGCCAAATTTCGCAAGGCAGGCCTCGGCAAAGATGTGACCGACAAGTTTCTGGGCGGTTTGCCGGGCGTGCAAAAAGAAGGCTGCGACGGCCTGATCACCGCGGCGCGCTGGGTGCTGCACCGCATGCCGAAACACATTCGCAGCGTATGCCTGGAATTCTTCGGCCAGGCCCGAGACGCCATTCCCAGCATCGTGGAAATCACGCAATACCTCGCAACCACCGCCAAGGCTAACGGCGCCATTCTGGCCGGACTCGAGCATCTGGATGAGCGCTATTTGCGCGCTGTCGGCTACAGCACCAAATCCAAGCGCGGCGCCTTGCCGAAAATGGTGCTTCTCGGCGATATCGTGGGCGAAAACGACGCCGAAGTGGCTGCCGCGACCTCACACGTAGTGCGCCTCGCCAATGCTCGCTCCGGGGAGGGCTTCGTTGCCGTCAGCGCCGAAGCGCGCAAGAAATTTTGGCTGGACCGCGCCAGAACCGCTGCGATCGCCAAACACACCAATGCGTTCAAGATCAACGAAGACGTCGTCATCCCGCTGGGGCGTTTGGGCGAGTACACCGATGCCATCGAACGGATCAACATTGAATTGTCCATCCGTAACAAACTCGAACTGCTCGACGCCCTGCAAGAGTATTTCGCAGGGGACATCAACGTCGGCAAGACCGCGGACGTCGATGTGGGCCGAAGAACCGAAGCTCGCGAACTCATTGCCCAGGTTCGTGCCCGATGGCAATACCTGCTCGACGCCCTGGATATGCCTCTGATGTCGGCCCGTGCGGACCTTGAATCATTCGGTATCGCCGACCGCACGGATGATACCGGGCGGATTTTCGACCGCCTCCAGGAGCGCAGCATCCGGGTGAGTTGGAAAACCGAAGTGCGCGCACCGCTGCAGAGGATATTCGTCGGTACGGCGTTCGCGCAGGTGCTCAACGACTGCGACTCGGTGCACAAACGCGTGTTGCAAGGACGCGTATTCGTCGCTCTGCACATGCATGCGGGCGACGGCAATGTGCATACCAACATCCCGGTCAATTCCGACAACTACGACATGTTGCACACCGCCAACCGTGCAGTGGCGCGCATCATGCGCATCGCCCGCAATCTCGACGGCGTCATTTCAGGCGAGCACGGCATCGGTATCACCAAGCTCGAATACCTGACCGAGGCGGAACTCGGGAATTTCCGCGACTATAAACACCGAGTCGATCCCGAAGGGCATTTCAACAAGCACAAATTGATGCCCGACGCCGACTTGCGCCGCGCCTACACGCCGAGCTTCGGCCTGATGGGCCATGAATCCTTGATCATGCAGCAGTCGGACATCAGCACCATCTCCGATGCCATTAAGGACTGCCTGCGCTGCGGCAAGTGCAAGCCGGTCTGTGCGACTCATGTGCCGCGCGCCAATTTGCTGTACTCGCCGCGCGACAAGATATTGGCGACCTCGCTGTTGATCGAGGCATTTCTCTACGAAGAGCAGACTCGGCGCGGTATCTCGATTCAGCATTGGGATGAACTCTCGGACGTGGCCGAACACTGTACGGTCTGCCATAAGTGCCTCTCGCCCTGCCCGGTGGACATTGACTTCGGCGACGTGTCCATGGCCATGCGCGACTTATTGCGCCGCATGGGCAAGAAGCGTTTTAACCCAGGCAAGGCCGCCTCCATGTTCTTCTTGAACGCGACCAACCCGCAGACCATCAAACTGACCCGCAAGGTCATGATCGATTGGGGCTACAAAGCGCAGCGCTTGGCGAATCGGGCTCTCAATACCTTCGCCAAGGCGCAGACCAAACGCCCTCCCGCCACTGAAGGCAGGCCGCCGATCAGAGAGCAGGTCATTCACTTCGTCAACAAGCGCATGCCCGGCGGCCTGCCGAAAAGGACCGCGCGCGCGCTGCTCGATATCGAAGATCGCAACTACGTTCCCATCATTCGCGATCCGGTCAAGACCACCAGTGAATCCGAAGCCGTGTTCTATTTTCCCGGATGCGGTTCCGAGCGCCTGTTTTCGCAGGTAGGACTCGCAACCCAGGCCATGCTTTGGCACGTCGGCGTGCAAACCGTGCTGCCGCCCGGCTATCTATGCTGCGGCTACCCGCAGCGCGGCGCCGGCGAATTCGCCGCGGCCGAGAAAATAATTACCGATAACCGCGTGCTGTTCCATCGGGTGGCCAACACCTTGAACTACCTGGACATCAAGACGGTGGTGGTGAGCTGCGGAACTTGTTTCGACCAGCTTCAAGGCTACGAATTCGAGAATATTTTTCCCGGCTGCAAGATCATGGACATCCATGAATTCCTGATGGAAAAGGGTACTCGGCTGGAAAATGTCACCGGCGTGCGCTACCTGTATCACGACCCTTGTCACTCGCCGATGAAAAAGCACGATCCTTTGACGGTGGTGAATACGCTGATGAACAGCGCCAAGAATGGCCAGATCGACAAGAACGACCGGTGTTGCGGCGAGTCGGGAACTCTCGCGGTCATGCGGCCTGACGTATCGACCCAAGTGCGCTTTCGCAAGGAAGAAGAACTGCGCATCGGAGTGGATCAAATCCGCGCCGGCGGCCATCGGGACGAAGTGAAAATATTGACTTCCTGCCCGTCGTGCCTGCAGGGGCTGAAACGATTCAACGACGATACCGAAACCGACGCCGACTACATCGTCGTCGAAATAGCCAAGAACCTGCTGGGGGCCGATTGGCTGCCGCAGTACGTACAACGCGCCAATATGGGCGGCATCGAACGCGTTCTGGTTTGAGGGCTGCCGTACGCGGCGCTCCGATTGACTCGCGGCTAGGCCACCGGCTTGTCGAGTCGGGCGGTCCGCGCCATCCAAAGGCTGACGCCGATGATCATCAGAGTCACCACGGTGATCGTCATGGTGGCCAGCACATTTATCTCCGGACTCACGCCCAGGCGCACCTTGGAGAAGATCACCATGGGCAGTGTGCTGCTGCCGGGACCCGATGTGAAGCTCGATATCACCAAGTCATCCCATGACAGAGTGAACGCCAAAAGCCAGCCGGACAAGATCGCGGGAAAAATAATCGGCAAGGTGATAACGAAAAATACCTTCAGAGGACGCGCACCCAAGTCCATGGCGGCTTCCTCGAGGGCCGTGTCGAAAATCGACATGCGCGAGTTCACGATGACCGTGACATAGGCCATGGAGAACGTCATATGGCCAATGGTTATGGTCGTGATGCCACGGCCCGCCGGCCAGCCGATCAACTGCTCCAAGGCGACGAATAGCAACAGCAGCGATAGACCGGTGATGACCTCGGGCATGACCAGCGGTGCCGTAGTCATGGCGCTGAGGGTGAACCGCCCCCTGAATCGCCCAAACCGCGCCAGGCCGAAACCTGCCAGCGTGCCGAGTATCACGGCTCCTGATGCGTTGATCACCGCGACTTTCAGCGAGATCCACGCCGCGTCGAGAATCTCCTCGTTGTTGAGCAGCGAGTAATACCATTTGAGCGTCGGCGAATTCGCGCTATCCCAAACGGTCACCAACTTCGAGGCATTGAACGAAAACACCACCATCGACAGGATGGGGATGTATAAAAACGCGAATCCGAGTCCGAGGCAGCTCAAGACGAAATAAGAGCTGCGCCGGTTCATCGTGTTCCGACCGATTCCCGGGCCTGCACGCTCTGATACCACATCATGAAAGGCACCAGTAGGATTAACAGAACGATCGCGACCGCACTCGCCACCGGCCAGGCACGATTCGAAAAGAATTCATCCCACAGCACGCGGCCAATCATCAGCGCATTGGGACCGCCGAGCAGCGCCGGGATGACGAATTCGCCCACTGCGGGAATGAACACCAGCATGGACCCCGCCAAAATACCGTTACGCGACAGGGGCAATGTAATCTTATAAAACGCCTGCCACGGCCTGCAGCCCAAATCCTCGGCGGCCTCGAGCAGTTGCCAGTCCATTTTTTCCAAATTCGCGTACAGCGGCAGAATGAAAAACGGCAGGTAGGAGTAGACGATTCCGACGTACATGGCAAACGGTGTATAGAGCATGGTCAGAGGGCCATGAATGAGTCCCAGCCATATCAGCACGTTGTTGATGACGCCGTTGGCTTTGAGCAGACCAATCCAGGCGTACACGCGCAGCAACAACGAGGTCCAAAAGGGCAGAATTACCAACAACAATAAAATGCTGCGCGTCGACGCTTGGGCGCGGGCGATGCCGTAGGCCATGGGATAGCCGATCAGCGCACACAGCACCGTGGATATGAATGCGACCTTGATCGAATTCAGAAACGCGTTCATATAAAGCCGGTCGGTGACCAGGAATGCGTAATTGTTCAAATTCACCTTGATGGCCAGAGCATTCTTGCCGACCCATTCGATCAAGGGCTTGTATGGCGGAATTGCCAGATCGATGTCGGAGAAAGAGATCTTCAGGACGATGATGAAAGGCGCCACGAAAAACAGCAGCAACCATAGATAGGGCAGCACCACGACCATGCCTCGGCCGGTGAGCCCCAAGCGCCGCAGGCGGCCGGCTCGCATCGTGGGATTAACGGGTCACCACCACCGGACTGGCCGCGTCCCATGACAAATACACCTGCTGCTCCCAGGTGATCGCTTCGGCACGCCGCGAGGTATTGGGCTGAGTCACGCGCACCACCTTCCCCGTCGGCAGCTTAACCAGATAAATCGACAAATCGCCGAGATACGCAATGTCCTGCACCGCGCCGCGTGCGACATTGTCCGTGCCTTCGGGAGGCTCCGTGGACATGAAGATTTTCTCCGGCCGCAGCGCGGCCCATACAACCGCCTCCGGCGGTGCGCTGATCCCGTGACTGATGTAAATCGTTCCGCCCAGTTCCTCCGAAGCAATTCGCACGTACTCCGGCTCATCCTCGATCAACTTGCCCTCGAACATATTCACCGAGCCGACGAAATCCGCAACGAATTTCGAACCCGGAAACTCATAGATTTCCGAAGGCGTTCCCGCCTGCACGATTTCGCCGTGGTTCATGACGCCGATCCGGCTCGCCAGCGTCATGGCCTCTTCCTGATCATGCGTGACGACCACGAATGTCACACCGAGCTGGTCTTGCAAGCTGATCAACTCGAACTGCGTGTGTTCCCGCAATTTCTTGTCGAGCGCACCCAAGGGCTCATCGAGCAGCAGTAGCTTGGGCCGCTTGACCAACGAACGCGCCAGAGCCACCCGCTGTCGCTGCCCTCCCGATAGCTGGTGGGGCTTGCGCCGCGCGAAATTGCCCAGCTTGACGAGATCGAGCATGGCGGCCACGCGTTCTTGAATCTGCGCCTTCGGAACGCGGTCTTGTTTCAAGCCGAAGGCGACGTTTTGTTCGACGCTCATGTGTGGAAACAACGCATACGACTGGAACATCATGTTCACCGGGCGCTCGTACGGCGGCACGCCCGTCATGTCTTCGCCGTCGATGAATATTTTTCCTGAGCTGGGGGTTTCGAAGCCGCCCAGCATGCGCAGCAGCGTGGTCTTACCGCA
Source organism: Pseudomonadota bacterium (assembly GCA_030775625.1). Taxonomy (GTDB): domain Bacteria; phylum Pseudomonadota; class Gammaproteobacteria; order Steroidobacterales; family Steroidobacteraceae; genus Bog-1198. The sequence goes on from JALYIW010000224.1 coordinate 13,575, forward strand.
ACCGGAGGCTCCCAACAAACAGAATATTTCGCCCTTGTAGATCTTTAGGCTTACATCATCGACGGCTTTGAACTCGCCGAAGGACTTCGTGATGCGCTCGACCTGCACGTAGGGTCGCGCGGCCGGGTCTTTCCAAGGTGCAGCTTTGACGACCGGTCCACCGGAGGTCGCCATCGCTCATTGACCCGTCTTGAATTTTTGCCAAACCCGCGTAATGGCACGGGTTTGATCGGCCGAGTCCGCCAGTTGTACGGATAGCTTTTGGCGCTGTTCGAGAGGTGGGTAGATGCCCGGATCGTCCTTGACGGCCGGCAGCACCAACGCTTTCGATGCCGTGTTGGCATTGGCGTAGCGCTTGAAATTCGATATGTCGGCGATGACCTGCGGCGTCATGAGGTAGTTGATGTAGGCATAGGCGCTTTCGGGATCCGGCGCATCCTTGGGGATCGCCAACATGTCGAACCACTGGATGGATCCCTCCTTGGGAACCATGTATTTGATTTCGATGCCCTTGTTGGCCTCGCGCGCGCGATCGCGAGCCTGCATCACATCGCCGTTGTAGCCCAGGGCAATGCATAAATCACCGTTGGCCAGCGCTTCTATGTACTCCGAGGAATTGATATTGCGGATGTAGGGTCGGATCTTGCTCAATACCGCTTCCGCTTGCGCCAAATCGTCCGGATTTTGCGAGTTGGGGTCCTTGCCCAGGTAACTGTAGACGGCTCGAATCACTTCCGCGGGGGAGTCGAGCACGCTGATTCCGCACTTGGCGACCTTGGATGCGACGGCGGGATCGAATACCAACCGCCAGCTGTCGAGCGGCGCGTCAGGCATCAGCGCCTTGAGCATTTTTTCGTTATAGCCGATGCCATTGGTGCCCCAGGTGTAGATCACGCCGTGGGCGTTGTCGGGATCGTGCAATGCGACCTTCGACATAAGCTGGGGGTCCATGTTTTTAAGGTTCGGCAGCTTCGCCTTCTGGAGAGGCAGATAGACTCCCGCTTTGATCTGGCGCTGGAAATACGAAGCTGTCGGCACCACCACGTCGTATCCGCTGTTGCCGGCGAGGAGTTTCGTTTCCAGGGTTTCATTGGCGTCGAAGTAGGCGACGTGCACCTTGATGCCCGTCTGCTTTTCGAAGTCCGAGAGGGTGTTTGGCGCCAGGTAGTCGGACCAGATGTACAGGTTCAAAACTTTGCCGCCGCCGCCGCCGGGCTTCTCAGCCGAGCCCGCAGCTGCGGAGCCGGACACCGGCTTTTGCTCGCCGCAAGCGCTCAACGTCAGCGCACAGCCGAGCGCAAGAATCGCCATCGGACGAACGCTGAACCTCAACCGCTTCCCCTTTGTTGCAGATAATGCCCGCGCGCACCGCACAGGTGCGGTAGTTATATCGCAGGCAAGCGGGTCGCGCTACACGTTCAACAGCAGATGCTCGCGCTCCCAGGAACTGATGACCTGCGCGAACGTTTCGTACTCCGCTTCTTTGACTGCCGTATAAGCCAGTACGAAGCGGTCGCCGAAAAGGTCCACCAGCTGCTTGGACTCGCGCAGCAAGCGCAGTGACTCGGCCAAGGTGCGCGGCAGGGCAATCGCCAGGTCGTAGGCACTGCCCGAGATCGGCTCTGACGGCTTCAATCCCTCGATCATGCCGAGGTACCCGCAGGCGAGCGATGCCGCTATGGCAAGGTAGGGATTTGCATCGGCGCCGCCGACTCGATTTTCGACGCGGCGCGCCTCGGGCCCGGACATGGGCACGCGCAGACCGGCAGTTCGATTGTCGTAGCCCCAATGCACATTGATGGGCGCGGCCGAATGGCGGCTGATACGCCGGTAGCTGTTGACGTTCGGCGCGAACAAGGACATGGCGCCGGAAAGGTATTTTTGCAGGCCGGCAATGTGCCCGAAGAACAACTGCGAAGGCGAACCGTCGGGATTGCTGAAAACGTTCTTGCGGGTTTTCGCATCGACGATGCTTTGATGCAAATGCATGGCGCTGCCGGGCTCCTTGGCCATCGGTTTCGCCATGAAGGTGGCATACATTTTGTGCCTAAGAGCCGCTTCACGGGCGGTGCGCTTGAACAAAAAAGCCTGGTCGGCGAGGCTCATCGGGTAGCCGTGCAGCAGATTGATTTCCATCTGCGCGGCGCCTGATTCGTGGATCAAGGTATCGATTTCAATATCCTGGGCTTCGCAGAATGAGTACATGTCGTCGAACAGCGGATCGAATTCGTTGACGGCGGCGATGCTGTACGCCTGGCGGCCGATTTCGGGGCGCCCGGAGCGGCCGACCGGCGGCTTTAGTGGGTAGTCCGAATCGATGTTCGGTTCCACCAGGAAAAATTCCAGCTCCGGTGCCACTACAGGCTCCCATCCGTGTGCCTCGTAGAGATCCAGGACGCGGCGCAAAACGTAGCGCGGCGCCATGGTGACCGGCCGACCGTCGCCGTAAAAACAGTCGTGGATCACCTGCGCGGTGGGTTCAGCGGCCCAGGGCACGACCCTCACCGTCTTCGGATCGGCTTTGAGCACGATGTCGATGTCGGAAGGATTCATCGCGCTCTGATCCTCGGGATAATCGCCGGTGACCGTTTGCAGGAAAATCGCCTCGGGAAGGCGCATGCCTTCCTCCTCCGCGAATTTCTCGGCGGGCATGAGTTTGCCGCGCGCGACCCCGGCCATGTCCGGAATGATTGCTTCGACTTCTGAGATTCCGTGTTCTTTTAAGAACTGTCCGATCGTGCTGGCCATAAATCACCTTGTCGAATGCGCGCGTTGCCGGACCGCATCGCCAAAAGCTGCAAACAGCGCGCTGGAAAATGGATTCTTCTCGAACTGCCATTCGGGATGCCATTGCACACTGAGGGCGAAGCTGGGCGCACCCGTGACGCGGAAGGCCTCGATCACGCCATCCGTCGCTCGTGCCTCGACAGCCAGACCTCGGCCCAAGGTTTCGATTCCTTGCCAATGCAAGGAGTTGACCTGCAAGCGGTCCCGGCCGGCAATTTTGTGCAAGGTCCCTTCGGGCTCCAGCAGAACTTCGTGAGCCGGGCCGTATTGCACGTCCAGCGCGCCGGCTTCATCTTCGCGGTGATCGAAATAGCCCGGTACTTCATGCAGCCGCTGGTGCAGCGTGCCGCCAAAGGCAACATTTACCTCCTGAAATCCGCGGCAAATTGCCAACACCGGCAAGCCGGCAGCGATAGCGCGCGGAATCAACGGAAGCGTCGTAGCATCCCTATTTGGGTCATGTGGCGTTCCCGGCTTACTCGCCGGTCCTCCGTAATGGTGTGGTTCGACATTCGATGCGCTCCCAGTGAGCAGCAGTCCGTCGCAGGCATCCAACAAGGATGGCAAATCAATCTCCGCTCCAAGAGCGGGAACGAGCACCGGCACCGCGTTCGCGCCGGTGGCGACGGCTTGTATGTACTTCTCGCCGACCATGTGGAAGTAGTGCTTACCACAGAGCCTGCGATCGGCTGAAATTCCGATGAGCGGCAACCGAGACATGTTTAATATATTAAACGCCTAGATGGACGACTAGGCCTCCTTAACGAGCCTATTACACCACACCCTCGCCTCGGCGTCCCGCTCAAGCTCGCAAGATTGCCTAAGATTTAGGCATTTCCTGCACTTAGAACTGATTGCTGCAATGCGCCATTATTGTACTATGAGGCAATAACCCGATAGGCTCACAGGGGC
>JALYIW010000225.1 GCA_030775625.1 Pseudomonadota bacterium
GTGTCGCCCAAGCCGACCGCACACAGCACGCGTCCCCCGCAGGTCACGATTCGCCCCTCGTCCGTTTTGGTGCCGGCATGAAATACTTTGCCGGGTAACCGTGCGGCCGCATCGAGGCCGGTGATGGCGTCGCCTTTACGGTAAGCGTCTGGATAGCCGCCGGCCGCCATCACGACGCCGAGCGCGGCGCGCGAGTCCCAGTGCACTCGAGTACTCTCGAGTTTGCCGGCGAGCGCAGCTTCGCACAAGTCCACTAAATCGCTCTGCAGCCGCATGAGGATTGGCTGCGTCTCCGGATCGCCGAATCGGCAATTGAATTCCAGTACGTTAGGAGTGCCGTCCGCCGCGATCATCAATCCGGCGTATAGAAATCCCGTGTAGGGGTTGCCTTCCGCCCGCAGTCCCCGCAGTGTCGGCTCGATGACCTCGTGCATGATGCGCTGGTGCAACGCGGGGGTGACGATGGGCGCAGGTGAGTAAGCACCCATCCCGCCGGTATTTGGGCCTTGATCCCCGTCGTCGCGCCGCTTGTGATCTTGCGACGTCGCCAGCGGCAATACGTCTTGATCGGCGGCGATCACGATGAAGCTGACCTCTTCACCGGTCAAGTGTTCTTCGATAATGACGGTTTTACCGGCATCGCCGAAGCTGCCGCCGAGCATGGCGGTGGCGGTGGCGAGCGCGGCCTCGTGAGTTTCGCAAATGACGACGCCTTTGCCGGCGGCGAGTCCATCGGCCTTCACCACCAGCGGCAGCCGCTGCGCGCGAATGTACGCCGGGTCGAACGTCTCGGCGGTGAAAGCCGCATAACTCGCGCTGGGTATGCGGTGACGCTCGAGAAAGGATTTGGTGAATGCCTTGGAGCCTTCGAGCCGCGCGCAAGATCGTGAAGGGCCGAAACACGCCCGGCCCGCGCCGGCGAATCGATCGACGATGCCGGCAACCAGGGGTCCTTCGGGCCCGATGATGGTCAGGTCGATATTTTCGCGCTCGGCAAAGCCAAGAAGGGCGTCGCTGTCATCGGCTTGGATGTCGACATTGCGCACTTTGGGCTCGCTCGCCGTGCCCGCATTGCCGGGCGCGACGAACACTCGAGCGACGCGCGGCGACTGCGCGCACTTCCACGCCAGCGCGTGTTCGCGGCCGCCTCCCCCGACGATCAATATTTTCATGCCGGAGCTGATTCCTAGTGGCGAAAGTGACGCATTCCGGTAAACAGCATCGCGATCCCGTGTTCATCCGCCGCAGCAATGACTTCCGTATCCCGCTTCGATCCCCCCGGTTGAATGACGGATTTGATGCCAAAGTCCGCGAGGACATCGAGGCCATCGCGAAACGGGAAAAACGCATCCGAAGCGACGGATGCGGATTGCATGTCCAGACCCTCGTCCTTGGCCTTCATGGCGGCGATTTTGCTGCTGACCACCCGACTCATTTGTCCGGCGCCGATTCCCACGGTGGTGCGAGCCTTGACGCACACGATGGCGTTCGATTTGACATATTTCGCGATGCGCCAAGCGAACAGCAAGTCATCGAGTTCCGCCGCGGTCGGCGCGCGTTTGGTCACTACCCGAAGTTCCTCGGCCCGCACTTGCCCGTCGTCCCGAGTTTGCACCAAGAGTCCGCCACCAACGCTCTTGTATTCGAGCAGTTGAATCATGGGCTTGGCCAAATCCCCGACCTGAAGCAGCCGAACATTGTCCTTGGAGGCAAGCACGGCCCGAGCCGTGTCCGAGACGCTGGGAGCCAAAATCACTTCGACGAATTGCTTATCGACGATGGCTTTGGCGCTCTGCGCGTCGAGTTGCCGGTTAAAGGCGATGATGCCGCCGAATGCCGACGTGGGATCCGTGAGATAGGCTCGCAAGTACGCTTCGCCGATGGTGGCCGCCACTGCCACGCCGCAGGGGTTCGCGTGCTTCACGATCACGCACGCCGGCTCATCGAACTGGCGCACGCATTCGAGCGCGGTGTCGCTGTCTGCGATGTTGTTGTATGAAAGACCCTTTCCCTGGAGCTGGGTTGCTTGCGCCACGGAAGCGCCGATGGTGCGCGGATCCACATAGAAGGCGGCCTGCTGGTGTGGATTTTCGCCGTAGCGCAAATCCAAACGCTTTCGAAAGGAGAGGTTCAGGTCATCCGGAAATGTCGGCGCGGCGCCGCCGATGGCGCCCGTGAAATAGGCGGATACCATGGCATCGTATTGCGCAGTGTGTGCAAACGCCTTCGCTGCGAGCTTCTGGCGCATATCCACCGCGGTGGCGCCTTGATTGGCTGCGAGCTCATCGAGTAGGGCGCGATAGTCGGCGGGATCCACCACCACCGTCACAGAGTCGTGATTCTTGGCGGCGGCGCGCACCATGGCCGGGCCGCCGATGTCGATGTTGTCCACCGCGTCCTGGTAGCTGCAATCGGGACGTGCCACGGTGGCTGCGAATGGATAGAGATTGACGGCCAGTAGATCGATGGGTTCGATGTCATGCTCGCGCATCACCGATTCATCGACTCCGCGTCTGCCCAGCAGACCGCCATGAATCTTCGGGTGCAAGGTTTTTACGCGGCCGCCCATGATTTCCGGAAAGCCGGTATGGTCCGCCACCTCCTTGACGGCAATCCCATGACTGGTCAGGAGCTTGGCGGTGCCGCCTGTCGACAACAACTCGATACCGCGCTCTTTCAATGCGCGCGCGAATTCGACGATGCCGGTCTTGTCGGAGACACTGAGTAGCGCGCGGCGGACCAAGTTTCGCAAGGTTCGGTCTACTCGTTGATGCCGAACTCTTTGAGCTTCTTGCGCAATGTGCCGCGGTTGATTCCGAGAATCGTCGCGGCGCGGCTCTGGTTGCCTTGAACGTGGCCCATGACCACTTTGAACAGGGGCTCTTCAACCTCGCGCATCACAAGGTCGTAGAGATGCGCCGGGTTGTGGCCATTGAGCGTTTCAAAATAGCACTGCAGCGCTTCTTCCGCCTGCGAACGCAACGGTACGCCTTTGCCGTTGACCTTCAGATCGCGGCCGTTGAAGGCCGGCGACATATCTCTGCGAGATTTCGTTTTCTTTTTAACGACCATGGCCCCGTCCGCATTCCCAGTCGATCATTCTCGTCCAGCCGTTTCGTAATTTTCCAGCAGCGTCGACAGTTGCTCTCGGGGCGTCTCGATTCGCACGAGCCGATTCCGCAAGGCTTCCTGTCCGGGATGTTGCCGGAAATACCAATCCAAGTGTTTACGTGCCACCCTAACACCGGTCTCATCGCCGTAGAAGGAGTACAGGTCTTCCAAGTGGGCGCGCATAATATCACGGACTTTTTCCAGCGCCAGACTTGCGCGTGATTGGCCCTCCTTGAGAAAAAAATTGACTTCGTCGAAGATCCAGGGCCGGCCTTGCGCAGCTCTTCCGATCATGATGCCGTCGCATTTCGTCAACGCTAGAATTTCGCGCGCGCGCTGCGGCGTGTCGATGTCGCCGTTTGCGAATACAGGAATCGTGATCCGTGACTTGATGGCCGCGGCGGTTTCATGTTCAGCATTTCCCTGATACAAATCGGTGCGCGTGCGCCCATGTATCGCAAGTGCCTGAATGCCGCTATCTTGTGCGATGTGTGCGATGCGAAGACCGTTCTTGTGGTCTCGATCCCAACCCGTGCGCGTCTTCAAAGTCACAGGTACATCAACGGCCTGCACCACGCTATGCAATATGCGTGCTACCAATGCTTCGTCTTGCAGCAAAGCCGAACCCGCCAATTTGTTGCAGACTTTTTTTGCCGGACAACCCATGTTGATATCGATGATCTGCGCACCGGCATCGACGTTGTAGCGCGCCGCATCGGCCATCATCGCAGGATCGAAGCCGGCGATTTGCACCATGCGAGGGCTGGGTTCGCCGGTATGGTCCATTCTGCGGCGGGATTTCGGCGTGTCCCAGAGGCGCGGGTTGGCGCTGAGCATTTCCGAGGCGGCAAGGCCTGCGCCGAATCGCCGACATAAAACGCGAAAGGGCCGGTCAGTCACGCCCGCCATGGGTGCAAGCACCACATTGGACGGCAGCGTGTAGGGGCCAATCTTCATTTTGTTGCCTGCGATGCAGCATCACCGGCGCAAGATATTTTTTTGTCGGCTTGCCGCAGGCACACATCGATCTCGAATCCTTCGGCGTTTTTTCCGGGATCCAAGATATCTAACGTGGCATCGGCGCGTTCGCCGGGGGCCAGCCGGCTCACCGTCGGTTTGCCCAAGTATTCCGCTGGTTCGAAATCCCGAGCGCCGATGCGGCTGCCAAAGCGATTCGCCAGCGTCACGCGCAGCAGGGGGTAGGGCTGAAGGTCGGTTGCGACGTTGAGTATGCTGGCTCGCACCCGCAATATGCCGTTGGCGGCGGGATCGCCGCTCACTCCCCATTGACGCAGTTGGTAGGCAGACAGATTTGCCGGTGCGGCGACCGGAGCGCCCAGCGACGATAATAGCGCGCGCACCGTGGAACCCAAAGGCCCGGTCCCGCCGGCGAGCCATGCCCGATTTTGGTTGACCATTTGGGCAATGAGCAGCAACGCGGCCAGGATGGCGGCGCTCAACCACAGGCGCAACTGTCGGGTCGCGTCGCGTCGCGGCTGCGTGAAGCTTCGATCGGTGGGCGGGTCGGCGGCGCGTTGCGAGACCATGCGCTCGGCTTTCGCGGCTTGCGCATCATCCTCAATTCCCGCCAGCACTTGGCGGCGCACATGGTCGGGCACTTCGAAGCCGCTGACGCCCTGGCGCACGCCCGACTCCAGTTGCTTCTCGGGCTCGAGTGCAGCTGTGGCTGCGACCGGCGCATCGACCGGCGCATCGACCGGCGCATCGACTGGCGCATCGACCGGCACCGTTTCGGCTGCCCATATTTTGGATTCGACAAAAATCCGATCGAGGGCACCCGGCGGCAACGTGAATTCCAAGGAAGGGTCGGGCGGCGCGAAGCCGGCGAGGGCGTCCTCGCTTGGATCCAAAATTTCCAGATGTGCAATCTCAACGCCCGCAGGACCCGAGTCCTCGTCGTCGGCAGGCGTCGCTGCTGCCGCCGGCAATGAGGGCGCCGATTCGAGAATATCGTCAGCGCGCGTTTCCAATTCCAGTGACGATTCAGCGGGCTCGAAGCCGCCGGCATCCTCGGCAAGGCGCGCCAAAGCGCTGAATACTAGGCCGCACTTTCCGCAGCGCACCTGACCGCCCGCCGCGCGCAGCACCTCTGCCGACAGTTTGAAGACCGTCTCGCACTGAGAACACTGTGTATACACGGCTTAGCCCAATCTCCGTGCGTAGATACAGCACCAATCATCGCGCTCGACGACTTGCACCATATCAAACCCCGATGCATAGGCGGCCTTTACGGCATATGCCTGCGTTTTCAATAACCCCGACAACAGCAAATAGCCCCCCGATTCGCACATTGCCGTGAGCTTGGGCGCCAACTCAATCAAGGGTCCCGCCAAGATATTCGCCAGCACACAAAACGCCGGTTGCAAGGTGTCAGCGCTCGATGGCTCGACACCGCGCACATCGATACTCTGCGACACCCCGTTGCGGATTGCATTATCTCGTGTGGCGAGCAGCGCCTGCGGGTCGAGATCCACGGCGAGGACATGGGCGGCACCGAGTTTCAGTGCGGCTATCCCCAAGATCCCCGAACCGCAACCGTAGTCGACCACTGTGCGGCCGGACACCGGCAATGAATCGAGTATCTGCAGGCACAACGCCGTGGTGGGATGCGTGCCGGTGCCGAAGGCGAGGCCCGGATCGAGGCGCACCACCACCGCGCCCGGATCATCGGGAAGCTCCGCGGCCGTTGGGCATATCCATAGCCGCCGACCGAAGCGCATCGACGTCCAGTCCTTCAGCCAGGCCCGTTCCCATTCCTGGTTTTGGACGGCGCGTACGCGAGCGGTTGCCGTGATGTGGGGTCCCAACGCGGTGGCTAGCCGATCGAGATTGGCCAGCGGGTCGGAAGATTGCTGAAACAGCGCGCGAACCAGGGTGTCGCTCCACAATTTGACTTCGCCGACCCCGGGCTCGAGCACTGGCTCATCACCGCGATCGACGAAGGTGATGGAGCCCGCGCCGATATCTTGCAGAGCGCTCTCCACCAAATTCACGTCCAGGGCCGCTAGTGGAAATTCGATTTCATAAAAAGTCATCGGCGCGCAAGACCCGCGGGATTATTTCAGTCCCAAGCGGCGCTCTAAATAGTGGATATCCGTGCCGCCCTGACGAAAAGCGGAATGATTGAATATCTCTTGATGCAGCGGGATGTTGGTCTTGATGCCCTCGACGACCATTTCGGCGAGCGCATTGCGCATCCGGGCAATCGCCGTATCGCGGGTATCGCCGTAGGCGATGACCTTGCCGATCATGGAATCGTAAAAAGGCGGCACGTTGTAGCCCGTGTAGACATGACTGTCGACGCGAATCCCCGGGCCGCCGGGCGCGTGCCAGAGTCGGACCGGGCCCGGCGAGGGTGCGAAGGTCTTGGGATCTTCAGCGTTGATCCGGCATTCCACTGCATGGCCGCGGATCTGAATGTCATTCTGTCCATACGGCAACGGCTCACCGGCCGCGATCAGCAATTGTGCTTTCACGATGTCGATCCCGGTAACCATTTCGGTCACCGGATGCTCGACCTGAACCCGCGTGTTCATTTCGATGAAGTAAAACTCATTGTCCTGATAAAGAAATTCGAGGGTACCGGCATTGCGGTAGCCGACTTCGCGGCAGGCGCGCGCGCAGCGCTCGCCCATGGTTTTGCGCTGCTTGGCGCTCAAGCCCGGGGCGGGAGCTTCCTCGATGACTTTCTGGTGCCGGCGTTGCATGGAGCAGTCGCGTTCACCCAAGTGCACCACATTGCCATAGTTGTCGGCGAGGACTTGAAACTCGATGTGCCGCGGTTTTTCGAGAAACTTCTCCATATAGACCTGGGCATTGCCGAAAGCGGCGTGAGCCTCGCTCTGGGTAACGCTGATCGCATTCAGCAAAGATGCGTCGGTGTGCACCACGCGCATGCCACGGCCGCCGCCGCCGCCCGATGCCTTGATGATCACCGGATAGCCGATGTCCTTGGCAATGCGGAAATTCTCATCGGCATCGCTGCCGAGGGGTCCGTCCGAGCCTGGCACGCAGGGCACGCCCGCGGCCTTCATGACTTTGATGGCGGATACCTTATCGCCCATCAAGCGAATGGTTTCGGCCCGAGGGCCCACGAAAATAAAACCGCTTTTCTCGACCCGCTCGGCGAAGTCGGCATTCTCCGCCAAGAAGCCATACCCCGGATGAATGGCCACCGAGTCGGTGACTTCGGCCGCGCTGATGATGGCGGGCATATTCAAATACGACAGAGCCGATTGCGGCGGTCCTATGCATACCGTCTCATCCGCCAGCAATACATGTTTGGTGTTGAAGTCCGCGGTCGAGTGCACCGCGACGGTCTTGATGCCGAGTTCGCGGCAGGCACGCAAAATGCGAAGCGCGATCTCGCCGCGGTTAGCGATGACGACTTTTTCGATCATCATTCAATGATGAACAGCGGTTGGCCAAACTCGACCGGTTCGCCGTTTTTGGCGAGTATCGCCGCGACTCGACCCGCTTTGTCGGATTCAATTTGGTTCATCATCTTCATGGCCTCGATGATGCACAGGATTTGGCCGACTTTGATTTCCGTGCCGATTTCCACGAAAGCCTTCGCGCCCGGAGAGGCGGCGGAGTAATACGTGCCCACCATGGGGGATGTCACCGTGCCTTCATCGTTGCGCGGCTTGTGTTCGCCGGCTGAAGTCGCCGGTGTGGCTGCCGCGGGGGGCAGCGCCGCCAGGGCCATGGGGTTGGACATGGCCTGCGGGGCCTGCATGGCCATCCGCGGGTGCCGACTGATGCGCACCGATTCCTCGCCTTCTGAAATCTCCAATTCCGAAATGCCGGATTCTTCCAGCAACTCGATCAGCTTCTTAACCTTGCGAATGTCCATCCGCTACCCCCGAAGATTCTTTGATTTAGGATTTGGTCAGGCGCGCGCATGCGGCATCGAGCGCGAGCTCGTAGCCGATAGGGCCTAGACCAACAATGCAGCCGACCGCAAGGTCGGACAAATAGGATTGATGGCGAAACTTTTCGCGCGCGAACAAATTGCTCAAATGAATTTCGATGAAGGGCACCGCCACTCCGAGAAATGCGTCGCGCAACGCAATGCTGGTGTGAGTGTAAGCGCCGGGATTGATGATGACGAAGGCGATTCCCTCGTCTTTGGTCGCGTGTACCTTCGCGATCAGCTCGTGCTCGGCGTTGGTCTGAAGCGCGACCAACTCATGGCCCCGCGCGCTCGCCATCTGCGCCAGTTTAGCTTCTATGGTTTGCAGGCTGGCGGTGCCGTATATCGCCGGCTCCCGGGTGCCCAGGAGATTAAGGTTTGGACCATTGAGGAGCAAAATACGGGCCATCGAGCCATCAATCCGGCGCTGTCGCGTTGCGAAGGTGCGAGATAATAACCAGATTTTGGGCTGAAATGGCAAGCTTCGGCGGCGAACGTCGCCGGAAGCGCGGTAACCCCGCTATTTAGGGAAGTCTGGCGAGCCCGGTGGCAATAACGCGCCGCGCCTCCGCCAGCGCCATCAAGTCCTGATCGAGCTTTTGCACCACGTCCAGAATCAAATCCGCCTGCGGTCGATGCAACTCGCCGACGAACAGCGCCACGACTTGGCCACGGTGATCGGTGAACACGGTAAAAGGAAATACCGGTTGGGCTACCCCCAGGGCGGCCGCCACGTCCAAGGCGTCTTGGTCGCCCAGCAGTAGGGGATAGCGGATTTTGAACCGATTCGCAAATTCACGTACTTTTTCCCGAAAATCGACGGCGATCCCCACCACTTCGATGCCGTGGCTTGGGCGTTCCGAATGCAACGCTTGTAGCAGGGGGATTTCCCGTTGACATGGCGCGCACCAGGTGGCCCAGAAATTGATCACCAAAGATTTGCCCGCGAACTCGCCGATTGCGGTCAATTTACCGGAAAGATTCGCAAGACTGAACGGCGGCAGGTGCTCGGGGATTTTGCTCGCGGGCTGAGCCCCTGGGGCGGGTTCGCCCGCCGGGCTGGCGCCCTGCGACACGTCGGCGAGATCGCTCGGATTGGGGGCACTGGCTTGTCCCGCGGGAACGCGAACACCCACATGGGGCAAGGCTCGGACGTGAGAACGATAGACCCAGGCACCCGCCCAGACGCCGCCCACGACCAGCGATGCGGCGCAGGCAATGCGCAGCGCCGGGCTCATCATGAGGCGGGCATGTCGAGCTTGCGCCCCTTGCGTAGCATTAAACCGGCCAATAAGAACGCAACCCCTCCACCACTAATCGCCCAGCCCTCCCAGGAGTGAGCTTGCGCCGGCGCCGCCGCGGGCAACTCATGATGCGCAAAGATCACTTTGGTAATGGGTGGGTAGCACAGGCCGGCCTTGGCGCAGCCTTGGTAGGTCACTTTGAGTTCGAGCGGATGAGCTCCGGCATCGAAGCGGGTATAACCCAGCGTCGCCTCGACTTGTTGCTCGTAGGTCTCCTGGATGCCTAGAAATGGATCGTTTTTGACCATGCCTTTGGGCAGCGAGGGAGCGGTTATGACAAGATCAGGGCTTTCTGGTTTGATCTCGATCTTGTGCCTATACAAATAGTAGCCGTCGGCGATGACCCATCGCACCCGCATGACATTACCGTCGACGGTTGCGGCGACCCGAAACGCGGCATCCGGTGGCAGGAAGTCGCTGTCGTTGGACTCGATCCCGCGCATCCACCAGGGCTTCGCCGCCGCCGTTCCTGCAAGGACGAGGGCGAGCGTCATTAAAGCGAGTCGCGAAACTGTCATCCGCGCACTCTATATTAGTCGTTCGATACTGCGGTACAGCAAAAAATAACCTATTTAGCACTTGAATCACGGAAATCCGTCGCTATTATTAGCAGCCTCGAGTAGAGAGTGCTAACAACACCCCCACTCACCAATAAACCGAATACAGCATTAGGAGTCTTGAACTTATGAAGATTCGTCCGCTTCATGACCGCGTCATCGTGAAAAGAGAAGAGGAAGAGAAAAAGTCCCAAGGCGGAATCATTATTCCGGATACCGCGACTGAAAAGCCGATTTTCGGCAAGGTCGTTGCCGTCGGTAAGGGCAAGATTTTAGAGAACGGCGAGATTCGCCCGCTGGACCTCAAGGTCGGCGACAAGATCCTGTTCGGTAAGTACAGCGGCACCGAAGTCAAAATGGATGGCGACGAACTGGTAGTCATGCGTGAAGAAGACGTCATGGCCGTGGTCGAAGGCAAGTAAAAAATTCAATTTTAGAGGTATCAGCATATGGCAGCTAAAGACGTACGCTTCAGCGACGACGCTCGAGCACGCATGTTCAAGGGTGTGAATGTTCTGGCGAATGCCGTGAAGGTCACACTGGGTCCCAAGGGCCGCAACGCCGTTCTCGACAAGAGCTTCGGCGCCCCCACCGTCACCAAGGA
>JALYIW010000226.1 GCA_030775625.1 Pseudomonadota bacterium
CGCTGTGAATCACATGATTGGCTTCGAAGTAGACGACGAAACCCGGATACTTCCAGCGTGAAATCGGCGGCTTGCCGACCGCGGGCACTTTGGTCGCCGGCGCGCCGAATTTGCTTGCCACCTGATCCATGGTCATACCGCGCCTCGGTGTCGCAACGTCGGACTCCTTGACGGCGATTCCATTGTCGACCGAAATCGTTTCGGCTCCTGCGAGGCCGCCGGCGAGCACCGTGGCAAGCAGCAGGTTTCGATACCCCATGGCGCACCTCATTTGTTACCCCTCCCGTCCATAGCAAACCGTGCTCCTTTGGACTATAGCACCGCCGTGGGGCGCAAAAGGCGACTCAATTAACACTATGTTTGGGCCGCCATCAATGCCTGGCGGCGCCGATAGCCTTGGCGACGCGAGCCCGGCGCCCCTAATGGGGCCGCCTGTGGTTTAATCGCCGCGCATGTTTCAGCCCGTCCCGCTTTTCGTCGGCCTGCGGTATTCGCTGGCCCGCGAACACAGTTTTTTTGTGTCTTTTATCACCTGGGTGTCGCTGCTCGGCGTGGCGTTGGGCGTCATGGCCCTGATCACCGTACTTTCGGTCATGAACGGGTTGGAGTCCGAATTGCGTACGCGATTGCTCAGCTTGACGGCCCATGCCAGTTTGAACGCCGGTGGGGCGGCGATTCCCGGCTGGCAGGCCAGAATTCACGAGCTGCAAGGATCGCCCGGGCTGTTGGGCGCGGCCCCGTTTCTCGATACCGACGCCATGTTGAGCCGCCCGCCGGCCATGAGCGGGGCCATCGTGCGGGGGATCGATCCTGGCATCGAACCCGCCGTTTCGTCGATCGCCGATGCCATGCGCGAGGGCAAGCTCGAGAACCTGAAGCCGGGTTCGAACCGGATCATCCTCGGCCGCACCCTGGCTTATCAGCTCCAAGTGGGGCTGGGTGACATGGTGACGGCCATGATACCCGGCAGTGCCCCGGCAGGCTCAGCCCATGCCGGCGCCCTGGTACCGCGTCTTCAGTCCTTCGAGGTAGCGGGGATGTTCGAGGTGGGCCTACAGGAACACGACAGCGTGCTGGCTCTGATCAATCTGCAAGACGCCGAGGCTTTTCGCGGCCTCGACGGACCGACTGGAATCAGGCTGCGGTTCGACGATGTACTACAGGCGCCGGTGCTGGCCCGCACGGCCGCCGCCAGGCTCCCTTCGCAGCTCCATTTGCGCGATTGGACCCAAGAGAACGAGGCGTATTTCCGCGCGATACGCATCGAGAAGACGATGATGGGGCTGATTTTGATGCTCATCGTCGCGGTGGCCGTGTTCAATATCGTCGCCACTCTGGTGATGGTCGTGAACGACAAGCGCACGGACATCGCCATTCTTCGCACCTTGGGTTTGAGTCCGCGCGGCGTTCTCGGGGTATTCATCACCCAGGGTGTGCTGATCGGCTGGATAGGAGCCGCGCTCGGCGTCGCGCTGGGTCTCGGCCTCGCGCTCAACGTGGATGTCATCGTGCCTTTTCTCGAACAGAACCTCGGCTTTCATTTCATGGATCCGGACGTATATTACATTTCGGGTCTGCCGAGCGAAGTCCATACGGGTGACGTCGTGTGGATTGCGTTGGCCGCGTTGATTCTGACGTTTGCCGCGACCATTTATCCTGCCTTTCAGGCGGCACGAACTCAGCCCGCCGAAGCGTTGCGGTACGAATGATGCGTTTTTGGTACGAGGGATTTTTGGGACTGCGATATCTGCGGGCTTCGCCAAAGCGCGGTTCGTTATCGTTGATCGCCGGCATCGCCATCGTCGGACTCGCACTCGGAGTTGCCGTCCTGATAGTCGTGCTGTCGGTGATGAATGGCTTCGAAGAAGTGTTGCGCACGCGGATATTGAGCCTGACTGCGCACGCCACCATCTCAGGACTCGAAGGGCGGATCGCCGATTGGCGGCAGGATTTGGCGAAGCTTCAGCGTTTCCCGGGCGTGGCCGGAGCGGCACCCTATATCGAGGAGCAGGGCATGATGACTCATGGAGACAAATCCTCCGGAGTGCTGATACGCGGCGTCTCGCCCGAGGATGAAAACCATGTGGTGGATTTGAGTTCACACTTGCTGTACGGCCGGATGAGCGACCTGGTCGGGGGACGCTACCGAGTGATGCTCGGAAAAGCGCTCGCAGAGGAACTTGGCGCCACCGTGGGCGATCGAGTGGTGTTGCTCGTGGCACTGGGAGATGTCACGCCGGTGGGTGTCATTCCTCGTATGCGCGCGTTCGAGGTGGCGGGCATCCTCTCCGTGGGCATGTACGAATACGACCGACGGGTGGCCGTGGTCGCGATGGCGGACGCCGCCAAGCTGTTGCGGCTGGGAGATGAGGTCACCGGCATCCGCCTCAAACTCACCGACATGTACGCTGCGCCGCGCTTGGCGCGTGCCGCGGCAATATCGATCGGCGGAGGTGTCGAAGTCCAAGACTGGACCAGCGAGCACGCGAATTTCTTCCGCTCCATATCGATCACCAAGCGTATCTTGTTCGTCATCCTGTCTCTGATGGTCGCCGTCGCAGCGTTCAATATCGTGTCGACCATGGTCATGGTGGTGAAGGACAAGAGGCGCGACATCGCCATCCTGCGTACTTTCGGATCCTCGCCGGGAAGCGTGCTGTCGATATTCATCGTGCAGGGGAGCTTGATTGGCTTGCTCGGCATCGTCGCCGGTGTGCTGCTTGGCGTAACCGTCGCCATGAACCTGCAGGACTTGGTGCACGGACTCGAAAACGCGGTCGGATTCAAGTTCTTGGACGCGCGGGTATATTTCATGAGCGATTTGCCGGCGCGCGTGCGGACCTCGGATGTGGTGCGCATCTGCGGTTTTGCCTTCCTGCTTGCGTGCGCCTCGACTTTATATCCGGCTGCGCGCGCAGCGCGTCTCCTGCCTGCAGAATCCCTGCGAAACGACTGAGGATCGACGAGGCTATGGTCAATTCAAATGGCGTGGTGCTCGAGGGCGTAGATCTCGTGAAGGAATTCGTCCAAGGAGGCGTGAACCTTCAAGTGTTGCGGGGTGCATCGATCCGCGTGCGAGCCGGCGAGAGGATTGCGATCGTCGGCGCATCGGGATCCGGCAAGACCACATTGCTGCAACTCTTGGGGGGCCTGGACTTGCCGACTCGCGGCACCGTGTAGATCTCGGTGTAAG
>JALYIW010000227.1 GCA_030775625.1 Pseudomonadota bacterium
GTGAAAACATCATGGATGGTCGATTCACCCAGATCGGAATCGCGTTCGCGGTCAATTTGCGCAGCCCCGCCGGCATTTATTGGACGCAGGATTTTGCCGCGCCCCGCTAACGCTTAGTAGCTGATCATGGCTGCGTTTCGATAATGCCCTGTAAGTTCAGCAGCAGTTCGGTCGCGATCAACAGCTTCTTCGGATCGATGTTGGCAAGCAGGTCTTTGCGAAACGCCGCAGCCTCCGTCCTTACCTTGTCGTAGAGCAGAGTTCCGGCCTCTGTCAACAGAATGCGTTTTACTCGGCGATCGGTGGTCGAGGGTTCGCGCATCACGAGTCCGCCTTTGACCAGTCGATCGATCATGGCCACCATGGTCGCGCCCTCAACCGCCAGTCGATCGGCGAGTTCGGATTGCGACAACGGCCACTTGGCCTTGGCAGCCACCGCAATGGTCATCCAGCTGGCCTGGCTCACGCCTAAATACTTGAGGCGGCGATCTAGCGCCTGGCGCCAAGCGCGCGAGGTGTTGTGCAGCGCATCACTAAATCTTTCCTCCAATTCTGCCATTGTAAAGAGTCCTAATGATTAGCAGTCTAATTAATATATCACGCTTATCTAGCATATTGGACAGCCGAGTTTCATAGTGGGAACCCAGGGGAGGGCGTCAAGGTCAGATCAGCATATGAAAAGCACTTCCGCAGAGTTGATGCCGATAGGAAGTTTCGGCGAAGGCGTGTTACCGCGGCGCGCCGTTTCCGACGGACAGTTTTTGGAGGCTAGCGACCCCGCCATCCATGCAATCACGGATTTTACGCGCGAGCATCCCGTTACCGTCAGCGAAGAGCGCCAGATCGACGACGCGCTGGCGGATATGATTCATCTCGGGGTGCGCGCCATGTTGGTGATGCGCGAGCAGCGCATCGTGGGATTGATCACTTCGTATGATATTCAAGGCGAACGTCCGCTGCAGTTTTTGCAGGGATCCAATTACACCCGCCACCAGGACATTCGCGTCGGACACATCATGACGCCATGGGATCAATTGTTGGCGGTCGACTGGGAAAGCATTCAGTCGGCCCGCGCCGACGAACTGCTGACGGTGTTGGAGGGTGCCGGGATGACCCACCTGCTCGTCGTCGAAAGGCACAAGGACAGGTCATCGGCCGTGGTGCGCGCCTTGGTATCCAGAGCGCGACTGACAAGACAACTCCGAGGCTTGCGACGCGCCGGCTAGTCTTTGAACCACATCATGGTGGCGATGCCGGCTACGGTCGCCAGCAAAGAGCCGGTCACATGAGCGGCAACTGCACCAAGCGCCCACAGGCTGCGCCCCGATTGAAGCAGAATAACCACTTCCGCTGAGAAGGTGGAGAAGGTGGTCAATCCGCCGCAAAAACCGGTCGTGATGAACAGACGCCACTCCGGCGCAAAGTGCGGATAAGCCGTGAAAAAGGCGATCGCGATTCCGATGATGTAGCAGCCGATAAGGTTCGCCGCCAGCGTGCCGGGCGGAATGTTCGGAAAGTAACGGTTTAAAAACATTGCCAAACACCAGCGTAATAGGCAGCCCAGCATGCCTCCAACGGACACCGCTACAAGCGATCGCCACATCAGGTGCATTTAAGTCGTGCAAATGTGGACAGATCGCATGCCGCAGATCGTAATCGCTTTAGCGAGATGAATCAAAAGCCATCCGAGCCCGGCATTGTGTCGGATTGCGCGGCTGTGTTGATTTGACATTACCGATCGGCGGCACGCATTTCCCCGCATTGAGATGCGGCCGGGTCCTACAGACCGCCCAAGGTGCCTCGAGAATACTTCGCCCCTAGCGACAGCCGCGGGCCGGATCCAGGCGGCGGGCCGGATCCAGGCGAAGGAGGAATGACGATGATCGATGCTGAAGTAAAGCGCTTACGGCGTTTGCGTGACTTGGCCCTCCGAGTTCGTGCCACCATTAACGAGTCGAATTCCCGAAACCTTGGGGGGGCGACGCCAAATGACTCGCTGTTGTCGCGAAGTGCTGTCAGTTGCTGGCGCATCGCCTGCGTGGCCTCAGGCAGGCTGCGTGCGCATCCCCATCTTAGCTACCAGCGGGGGCCTGGTCTTCTGCGGGCCTTCGGTGATGTGCTTGCCGCGAGGATTGCAAGTCAGGCCGCGCGCCGACGAGGTCGCAGTCTGGAACTCGTATGGGCCGAATTGCGTCGACTGGGGCGCGAGTTGCGAGACACGCGGGCGTTGACTTGGGAGCCGGACTTGAGCGATACGTTAGGGCGAGCCCAGACCCAGTTGGAAAAACTGCTCGGTGAAGCCGCTACGGCCGCGCGTATGGAAGCGGGTTTGCAACCCGGCACAGCTGCAATCGGCCGCATTGCCATGGCGCCTCGGGGCGTGCCGGAGCCGCGCGTCTCAGCGGCCGGCGATTGGCCGTACCTCGCCATCTAAAGCCACTCCTGTCTGATAAATCCTACAAGGGTCGGCGCCCTGTGCCGACCCTCACCACCTAAACCGCGTCCCATACTGCATCGCCCTTGCACGCGATCAAAGGAGTCCAGAGATGCGTATCGAGAACGTACCCACCCCGTCAAGTCCCGAAAGGCCACCGCTTGCGCCCTTTGATCCGCCTGCTCCGGCTCCCCAGGCCGCCGCCTGGCGCCGCGCCCTTAAAGTGGTAGGCTGCGGAGAGCCTTCGCGAGCCTATGGCGCGACCCCTCGCCGCCAAGCTCTCAGGGCCTAGATATGGAGCAAAAACAGCTCATTGCCATGGGAATAGCGCTGCAGACGAAGGTATTGAAAGCTTGCCCGCTTCACAATCAAATTTATTTGGACGACGAAGCGAATCTTGATCGCGCGTTCGCACTGGCGGTGCAATTGGTCAGGCGACGCAAACCTTACGTGCAGCAGTTTGGTAATGATGCCCACGAACTCACGGGTTTGCTAAGTTCCCTGATCGGCAACGCGCCTGAGAGCTGTCCTGATTGCAAGATGCCCCGCGAGCATGGCATGAACGATATTGACACCGCGGCGGCGCCGTTGACGTCGATGGCAAGACGCAGTGCGCTCGAAGTAGTTCGTTAGGGAAGCAGTTAGGAGCGCGAAGCGCTCGCGAGCGCGGGCATTCCCGGTTTTGTGATCGGATACTACTGCTGGAGTGGTCGGGCGTGTGCGGCGTCACGTTCCCAGACCGCGTTACAAGGCATATTTCTGCGTAGCCCTTCCCTCCACAGAGGGCGCTGTAAAGGCGGCAGAAATGACCTTGATCCATCCGAGTCAATGCAAAACCCACCATTGGAACGGGGCGCTACAAGCACGGTTAACCAGGGCCCCTTTAGAACAATTTTTAGTGACGCAGCACCTGAAATTGGCGGCTGGTAGCCACCGCGACAGCGA
>JALYIW010000228.1 GCA_030775625.1 Pseudomonadota bacterium
GTGCTGCACGCACGCTACAGCCGCTACATGCAGCGAATCGCCGAAGCGTCGCCCGAACTGGTGGACGAACTCGCCGAAGTGGGCGCACGCTTCACGCACCACACCTCGATCGCGCCCACGGGAACGATTTCCCTGTCGCTCGCCAACAATGCGTCGAATGGCATCGAACCTTCGTTTGCGCATCACTATTTCCGCAATGTGATCCGCGAAGGCAAGAAATCCAAAGAGAAAATCGACGTGTTTTCATTCGAGTTGTTGGCGTATCGCGAGCTGGTGAACTCGCGCGCCATGCCGAATTCGCAGAACGCGGCAGAAAAGCTCCCCGATTATTTTATTTCCGCGGACGACATTGGTCCCAAGGAGCACGTGGATATTCAGGCCGCGGCGCAATTGTGGGTGGATTCGTCGATCTCCAAGACGGCGAATGTGCCCACTGACTACAAGTACGAAGACTTCAAGAACATTTATATGTATGCCTACGATCAGGGTCTGAAAGGGTGCACCACCTTCCGCTTCAACCCAGAGGCATTTCAGGGCGTATTGGTGAAGGAAGATGACCTCAAAAACACCACTTATGTATTCACTTTGGAGGACGGCACGGAGGTCGAGGCGCGGGGCGATCAGGAAATCGAATACGACGGTGAAATGCACACCGCCGCGAATCTCTTCGATGCGCTGAAAGAAGGCTACTACGGGAAATTCTGACATGTCTCACATCAAAATCGATAAAAAAATCGCCAAGTACCGCGTGCAAAACCCGGAAGCGAAGAGTGGTGCCGCGGCCGTCCCGCTGAAGACGCAGGACAATGTCATTTGGATGCACGAGAAGCTGGAACGGCCCGAGGTTCTGATCGGCTCGACTTACAAGATCAAAACTCCGGTGTCGGACCACGCCATGTACGTGACCATCAACGACATCTTGTTGAACGAAGGCACCCCGCACGAGCAACGACGTCCCTTCGAAGTCTTCATCAATTCGAAAAACCTCGATCATTTCCAGTGGATCGTCGCGCTGACCCGGGTCATATCCGCCGTGTTTCGCAAGGGCGGCGATACCACCTTCCTGGTGGACGAGTTGAAGGCCGTGTTCGATCCGAAAGGCGGATATTGGCAACCGGGAGGTAAATTCATGCCTTCCACCATTGCGGAACTCGGCTATGTGATCGAGCGGCACCTGCAGTCGATCGGACTGCTCAAGAAGCCGGAGCTGGACGAGCACCAGCGCAAGCTGGTGCAGGAGAAGCGCGCCGAGTTCGAGGCGCGCACCAAGCAAACCGATGCCTTCTCGAAGTCGCACTTTCCCGATGGCGCGCAGCTTTGCCCCAAGTGCAGCACCGCTGCCGTCGTGATGATGGATGGCTGCCACACCTGCTTGAATTGCGGCGAATCGAAGTGCGGGTAAGAACGCGCTGCCCTCATCTGTGAGGCCTGAAGAGTTTGCCTGGAAACCTGTCGCGGCCGGCGCGAACACTCATCATGGCGGCGGCGAGCGTTCTGCTCGCTGCCTTTGGCAAATGCTGGGCCGTGGCCGCCGAGGCACCCGACCTATTCGCTCACCCGGCGCAACTCGAGCAGGACGTGCGGTTTTGGATCCGCGTCTATACGGAAGTCACCACCAACCAGGGGTTGATTCACGACGATTGGAACCTAGGACTGGTCTATGAGGTGCTGCGCTTCGAGGCTGATACATCGCCCGCGCAGCGAGAGCGTCGCGTCACGGAAGCAAAAGCCCGGTATGCGAGTTTGCTGCGGCGCTTCGCGGCTCGGTCGACAGATAATCTCACGGCTCACGAGCAGCGCATTTTGCATGCCTTCGGCGACAAGGCGACCCCCGGCGACTTTCTCGATGCCATCGAGCGGATCCGTTTCCAGCTGGGACAGGCCGATCGATTTCACGAGGGATTGATACGGTCAGCCGTGTGGGAGAAGCAAATCGCGCGCACTTTGGCGCAACATGGCGTCCCGGCGGAAATCGCCGCCCTGCCGCACGTCGAATCGTCTTTCAATCTGACGGCTTACTCCAAAGTGGGGGCGGCGGGTCTGTGGCAATTCATGCCGGGAACCGCCAAACGATTCATGCGCGTAGACAGCGTCGTCGACGAACGCTTGGATCCGTACAGCGCCACGGACGCGGCCGCGAATTTGATGCTGTACAACTACCGTCTGGTCGGAACCTGGCCGCTGGCGGTAACCGCCTACAATCATGGTCCGGGCGGATTGCGCCGAGCCCAAGATGAGTTGGGCACCAGCGACATCGCCGTCATCGTCAAACGCTACCAAGGGAAGACCTTCGGTTTCGCGTCGCGCAACTTCTATGTGGCATTCTTGGCGGCACTGGAAGTGGATCGCAATGCCGAAAAATATTTCGGGCCTCTCACTCGGTTGCCTGACACGGACAGCACGCCTGTCGAAGTACCGGATTATATTTCGGTGGAAGCTCTGTCCAAGGCGTTCAAGGTCGACCTCGGCGCGCTGCGCGTATTGAACCCGGCGTTGCGGCCGCCCATCTGGAACGGCAGCCGTTGGGTGCCGCGCGGCTATACGCTGCGGTTGCCGGGCAATCCGCCCGCGACGGAAATCGCCGAGGCGTGGGAGCGCTTACCGCGTGCCCAGCGTTACGTCGCTCAGCGCAATGACGGCAGCCACAAGATTCGCCGCGGCGAAACATTGGCGGGCATTGCCGCGGCCAGCGGCGTGAGTTTGAGTCGCCTGTTGGCAACCAATGGTTGGACTGCGGGACATTCGGCGGCACGAGGCGAGGTGGTGCGCATTCCCCTGCCGGCATCGCGCGCCGATGCTGGGGGCGTGAGCAGTTCCGAAATGGCGAGTGTGGTTGACAGCGTCGGCGGGTCGTCGGCGTCCGCCGGGGCGGGCACACCGTCGGCGGCCCCAACCACACCGACGCTCTTGGCAGCTACGTTGCCGCCGCCCGCAACACAGAAAGACGCGCGCCCGCCCAAGGAGCCGGTCTCTGCGCGGCAAACCGACCGCAACGCACTGTTGCCGGTCGCGGCGCCCACCGGCAACCCGGACGCCACCGACTACGGTGTGGCGCCGGACAATACGCTGCGAGTCCAGGCGGGCGAGACGCTGGGGCACTATGCGGATTGGTCAGGAGTCGATTCTCAGGCGCTGCGCGCGCTGAACAAGTTGCGCAAGAACGCGATGGTGACGCTGGGGCGCAAGGTAAAGCTGGACTTCTCCCGCGTCACCGCCGAACGATTCGTGGCAACGCGCCGCGAATATCACCGTCGTCTACAAGACGAGTTCTTCGCCTCCCATCGCATCGCCGGCACGGACAATTACTCGGTCAAGCGCGGCGACTCGCTGTGGAGCATTGCGCAATCACACGCTGATTTGCCGGTATGGCTGGTCGCTCAGTACAACCCCGACGTCGATTTCAACGACGTTCGCCCCGGGGCCGCGATCGCTCTGCCGCGCGTCGTCGCCGTCAATCGCCAGTGAGTCCGCGGTCCCGAATGAATTCGGAAAGGGTTTCGCGCGTCTCGACACTGGGAAAAAAGCGCAAGGTGTTGCCGTCGGTCGCGTGGACATCCAGTTCGAATTTCTGACTCGCCGCCATTCTCTTCAGCATTCCCACATTGAGATCGAAGTAGGCCGTTTGACCCCAAGAAACCACCGCTCGGTATGGGTCATGCCCGAGTGTCGGCATGTCGACGGCCGACAGGGTGAGAGGTCCATCGTCGAGATACAATGTGAACGCACCGGGTGTTCGAATGTCGACAACCTGGCGGTCGGTTCCTGGCGCGATATGGACCCATAGTCCGTAGCCAATGGTGCCCATTCGATTCCATTCCAGTGGACCCAGGTATGCAAAGCTGGGGCGCTTGCCGAATACGATGCCGTCAGCCTGCGGCAACAGTTCGATGGGTTCTTTGAGGGAGGCCAGCGTCAGGCCCGTGCGCTCGTCAAGGACTTCCACGGGTTTCGGGGCCGGGGCGGCGCAGCCGGCCATCAGCCCAAGTATCAAAAGAATGAGAAAACCGTGCAGACGCATACAGCTCAGTATACCGGGACGTGAGCCATAGCTGATTATGTCCCGCCGCCTACGCGGTATAATTATCCAAGATGAGCAATAGAATCGGTCGCCATTTCGCGAAAACACTGTGCACGGTGCTGACCCTGCTTGGCATTTCCGGCACCTCGGTGCCGGCCGCGTCGGCTGAGGCAAGCACGGCGGCTGACCATGTGGTCGTGCACAAGGCGGAACACAAGCTCGCCCTTTACAGCGGCAGTCGGCTCCTCGGTGAATACAAAGTACAGCTGGGCTTGAGCCCGACGGGACAAAAAGAGCGTGAACGCGATTTTCGGACGCCCGAAGGCCGATATTATCTAGGCCGCCGCAATACCCGCAGCGATTATTTCCTGGCCATACAAGTGTCCTACCCGAATAAGGGAGACGAGCTGCGCGCGCGCAAGAATCGATGGGCGCCGGGCGGCTCGATCATGATCCACGGGTTTCCCAACACACCCAAACATCCTGCGTCGTATTACGCTTCGAATGATTGGACCGACGGCTGCATCGCCTTGTCCAACTCCGACATGGTCGAAGTGTGGATGCGAACCCAAGACAATATCCCGATCGATATCTACCCGTGACAGGTGTTTGAGTGGAAACCACGATTTTATCCTCCGACATGGTCGATGCGCGCGTCGCGCCCAAGGGCAGCCTGGAGCACCTGTCACAGCAGGAAATCGCCAAGCTCCTGGATTCGGGCCAAGGCGGCCTGTATCCCCTGTTTCGCAAATGCGCCCTGGCCGTGCTCAATTCCGGCAGCCATATCGACGACGCTCGAGTGATTTTCGAAAAGTATAAAGACTTCGATCTGCGGATCGTGCGCCAGGCCTGGGGCATCAAGCTGGAAATAAAAAATGCTCCCGCCGCGGCGTTCGTCGATGGCGTGATGATCAGAGGGCTGAAAGATCATCTGTTTGCGGTGCTGCGTGACGTGGTATTCATTTCGAATGAGATCATGGAAAGCGGCCGCTTCGACCTGACTTCCTCTTCCAGCATCACCAACGCCGTATTTCATATCCTGCGCAATGCACGCGTGCTGGAATTACAGGTGCGCCCCAATTTGGTGGTCTGCTGGGGCGGTCACTCCATTCGGCGAATCGAGTACGACTACACGAAGAAAGTGGGTTACGAACTTGGGCTTCGCGGTCTCGACGTGTGCACGGGCTGCGGCCCGGGCGCGATGAAGGGACCGATGAAAGGCGCCACCATCGGGCACTCGAAACAGCGCATCGTGGACGGACGATACTTGGGAATCACGGAACCCGGCATCATTGCGGCCGAGCCTCCCAACCCCATCGTCAGCCAGCTCGTGATCATGCCGGACATCGAAAAGCGCCTCGAGGCTTTCGTGCGCTTGGGCCATGGCATCGTCATTTTTCCGGGCGGTGCCGGCACGGCGGAGGAGATCCTGTATTTGCTGGGTATCCTGCTCGATCCCGCCAATCGCGACTTGCCGTTTCCCGTCGTGTTCACCGGCCCTGCAGACAGCGCCGACTACTTCCGGCAAATACATCGATTCATTGGGGGGACGCTCGGCACGGCCGCTCAATCGCGCTATCAACTGATCATAGATGACCCCGCAGCCGTCGCACGCGCCATGGTGCAAGGCTTGGCACAGGTCCGTGATTACCGGCGGCAGGCCAGCGATTCCTACGGCTACAACTGGCTGCTACGGATACCCCTCGATTTCCAGCTGCCATTCGAAGTCACCCACGCGTCCATGCGGGAATTGCGCCTGTCGCAGGATCAGCCGGTGCATGAACGCGCTGCGAACTTGCGGCGTGCGTTTTCCGGCATAGTTGCCGGAAACATCAAGGAGTACGGGGTCAATGCGATCGAGCGCTACGGTCCGTTCGAACTTGCCGGCGAACCCGGCATCATGGAACCTCTGGATCAATTGCTGCGATCCTTCGTGGCCCAGGGGCGGATGAAATTCACCGGCGCGGAATACACTCCCTGTTATCGATTGGTGGCATGAAGGCCGGCGGCCGCGGCGCACCTGGAATTCGAGTCCATTTAACTTACCGTGTCGGTCTTTGAGATGCGCATCGCAACGCGCGCCGCTGGTTAGCGACGGTGCAGACCCCCCTGTGACACAGTTCCTGTCGAGGATGGTCCGCGACACTTACTGTCGTGCACATCGACAGAGGCTACATAAATGAACCACGTCAAAAATCCAACTCGATACACCGGAGTGGACCGGCGGGCGCCGCGCACGGATCCTGGCGTTCTAACGCCCGGCGGAGTCGCCGGGCGCGACGCGTTCAAGACCGGAGGTCGCCATGGCGCGATCACCACCAACTTGTACAACTGGCACAGTTACAAGAATTGGGCGGAAAAAATTCGCGGCAGCTGGGAAGAGAAAAAATAGCGGAGCAGCCTTTAGCGGCTAGTGCCTCAAGCAGTCTCGGACATGGGATTGATCCCTTCACTCGGGCGCCACACGCCCTCCTTGGCCTTCAGCCAGGCCAGCATCGGTTGCCAGTCCTCCAAATCCCGTTCCACCACGTATTGCTTCATTTCGAACAGTCCTAATCCCTGTTCCGAGGCGCGCACATAGTTCTGCGAGTCGCGCAGGGTGGCTATGACCGGAATGCGCAGCGTCTGGAGAAATCGCATCAATGACTGGTAGATCACGGTGTTGCGTTTGACGCGATTGGCCACCACGCCGATTCGATTCTCATCACGCCGCACTTTGGCGATCAGCAGCAAATCGGCGATGCATTTCGAACAGGCGTGGATGTCGATGTCCGAGGGCAGTACCGGGACGATGATGGCATCGGCGTTCTTGGTCATTTCCGGCATGTCTTGGGGCGGCACCGCCGCCGGGGTATCGACGAGCACGTGCGCGGCGTCCGCCGGAATGCGCAGTTGCCAGGCGCGCGTCATGCGCGAGTTGCGCTCGAATGCGGCAATGCCGTGGATGAAAGGCTGTTCCGGCTTGCGCTTCTTGAGCCAACGAATGCTGGAGCCCTGAGGGTCGTTATCAGACAACAACGGGCGATCACCCTGGCTCGCGAAATAACTGGCGAGATTCGTGGCTATCGTCGTTTTGCCTGAACCGCCTTTCGGATTCAGGACGAGAATTCGCTGCATGTGGGCAGAGCCTACGCAGCCCCGCGCACCATAGCAAGGGTGTGACCCTACTCACGTCAGCACGCGGCCCGGTCACCTAGACTGCCGTCAAATGGAATGGATGCTACAAATAGTGGATGAGATAGATGATGCCATAGGCGCCGTGCGCCAGCTGTCGCTTGGGCTGATCGTCGAAGCCGGCCTGGGCTTTGCCGCTTTCGCCGGCACCGCTGTCATCGGCGCGGCGATCTGGTTGGGTGAGGAACCCATGTTGGTGTTTGCCGCCGCCGCCATGCTCAGCGTGGCGGCCGCCCTGAAAGTACACCGGCGGACGGCCTTTTCGCTTCCCGCTGGGTACCGGTTCGGTCATCGATGGCTGGGATCAGGGCGTGGCCCGTATAAAAATAGGCGAGAGTCGCCGGCTCATCAGTCCCCCGGAACTGGCTTACGGAGATAGCGGCCCGGGGCGACTGAGCTGGCTCAGGTCGCCCCGAACGCGGCGAAATATCAGTTCACGAATTCCTTCAGCGTCTTCAGCGCGGCGATGCGCACTTTCTTGCTGGCCGGTTTTGCCTTGAACATCATCTTTTCGCCGTTGAAAGGATTGACACCTTCACGCGCCTTCGTGGCCGGCTTCTTGACGACCTTCATCTTCAGCAGGCCAGGCAGCGTAAACAAGCCGTGGCTGCGCAGACTCTTCTTAATGGAGGCGGAAAGCGAGTCAAACACGGCTCCGACCTGCTTCTTAGAGAGCTCTGTTTCCTTTGAAATGCTAGCAAGAATTTCAGACTTGGTCGGTGCTGCATTCTTTTTCGCCATATTAAATCTCCTACTGGTTTTTGTGAGCGCGGGCATTACGTGCCCAACGCGGTCAGTGACAATGCCCACTAATTCAACTCGGCGCCGAAAATAACATAGAAAAAAGCCGATGTTTAGCGCAAATGAGAAAAAAGATTTCCGCTCATGGTGCGCGCGATGCTGGTTTTTCAGGCTTCTGCGTCGACAATGACCCCGTTGCCCGGAGAATGCATCATCTCGTTCGCAGTGATTTCAGGCATGTAGGAGACGATGCTCAACGCAACAGCACAAGCAAAGCGCCGATTACTATGGACACCCATAGCACCGAGAAATCGATCTGGCCGATCGGCGGAATTATCCTTCGCACGGGCTTCAAGATCGGTTCGCAGAGTTGTGCAAGCAGCCGCAGCCCCGGGGCATATCCGCCCGGCGACACGAAGCTCGTCAGCCAATAGAGCAGCATGGCGAACAAATAGATGCGCAGCACCATGTCGGCCAGACTGATCGCGGTGACGCGTAGTAACAGAACGACGTCGCTGCCGCCGCTGCCCGCCAGAGCCCAGTCGGCGAAGGTGCGGACTGAGGCGATCAAAATCACGGCGAGGACCGTGGCGGTGTCCACCTTGCCGAGCGGCGGCAACAATTTGCGCAGAGGCAGTATGAGCCAGTTCGTCACGCGCACGATGGCATCAGCCATGGGATCGCGAAAATCAGCCCGTGCGAACTGGAACAGCAGACGCAGAACAAAAGCCAGCGCCAGCAACCAGAGCAATGTGTCGACGATGTATCTTATGGCTTCCATATCGCTAGGTTTATCTAGGGGATACCGTACTCGGCGGCGAGTTCGGCGGAACGGCGGTCGGCTGCCGCTACCGCGTGAGCGACGATAGCACGAAGGCCGGCGGCATCGAGGACCGCGAGCGCCGCTGCGGTCGTGCCGCCCTTGGAGGTGACCTGTTCGCGCAGAGCGGCCAGTGACTCGACGGATTGCCGTGCCATTTGCGCGGCGCCGAATGCCGTTTCGAGGGTCAATTGATGTGCAACTTCGTGGGGCAATCCGCGTTCTTGCGCGGCAGCCTCGAGCGCTTCCATGAAAAGGAAAAAATACGCGGGACCGCTGCCCGAGAGCGCCGTAACGGTATCCATCTGCGATTCGTGTTCGACCCATACCGTGGCACTGACGGCTGCCATGATGGTCTCGGCCAACGCGCGGTTGGCGGCGCCGACACTTGCCGGCGCATACAGGCCGGTTGCCCCGAACCCGTTGAGCGCGGGTCGATTCGGCATGGTTCGCACCACCGACATCTTGGGGCCGAACCAGCGCGCCAGGGCCGCGTGCGGAATACCGGCTGCGACCGAAATCAGCAAGGGCTGAGCTTCCGACAGATGAGGAGCAAGGCCCAACGCCACCGCACGCATCTGTTGCGGTTTCACGGCGAGCACCACCACCTCGGCGCCGTTCGCCGCCGCGGCGTTGTCGGATGCGGTTTTGATCCCGAAATCCTTGACCAGTCGTTGCAGCTGTTCCTGGCTCGGATCCGCCACAACCACTCGATCGGGCGGCAGGCCCCGTTTGGTCAAGCCGCCGATCAGCGCCGCTGCCATATTGCCGCCGCCGATGAACGCCAGCCGTCGTATGTTGTTCATGTCCATCACCCCCTCGTCATGTTCTCGATCCGAATAGCGCCGTACCGATTCGAACCAGGGTCGCGCCCTCGGCGATGGCCGACTCGAAGTCCGCGCTCATCCCCATGGACAGTGTATCGAGCTCGAGGCCGCGCGCGTTCTGCTTCTCTAGGAGAGCTCGGAGGCGCGCAAACATGGCGCGCGCCGCCGCAACGTCCGGCTGCGGCGGCGGCACACACATCAATCCGCGCAGCCGTACACGAGGCAGCAAACTGACCGCCGCCGCCAGTTCATTCAATGCCTCGGGCCCCACCCCTCCCTTGTTGGGCTCCGGGACCAGTTCCACCTGCAGGCACAAGTTCAACGCCGGCGCGTGAAATGGACGTTGCTCCGACAGTCGGCGTGCAATGCTGAGACGATCCACGCTATGTACCCAATTGAAGCGTTCCGCCAAGAGGCGCGTCTTGTTTGATTGAATGCCGCCGATGAAGTGCCAATTTAGGGGCAAATCTGTCAACTGATCGATCTTGGCCAATGCTTCTTGGAGGTAGCTTTCGCCGAAATCCGTGACGCCCGCCGTGGCGGCCGCCCGTATGATTTCGGCACTCTGGGCCTTGGTGACTGCGACCAGGGTGACGGCGGCGGGGTCTCTTCCCGCGGCAATGGCGGCACGACTCATCCGAGACCGGACGTGGTTCACATAAAGCGTCGAATTCTGCGGACCAATTAACATATTGGGTGTGGACACCCGCTTGTATACTGCATCTCTCAGACAATCCGGATTAGGAGCCGTAAATGGCGGTTGATATCGCGCAGCTTCTCGCTTTTGCGGTGAAGAACAATGCGTCGGACCTACACCTCTCTGCGGGCGTCCCGCCGATGATTCGCGTGGACGGCGACATGAAGCGCGTCAATATGCCGGCTCTGGTGCATAAAGAAGTGCACAGCATGGTGTACGACATCATGAACGACAAGCAGCGAAAGGCATTTGAAGAATTCTTCGAGACCGATTTTTCGTTCGAAATCCCCAAGCTTGCCCGTTTCCGCGTCAATGCCTTCAACCAAAACCGCGGTGCCGGGGCGGTGTTCCGCAATATTCCTTCCACCATCTTGTCGCTCGATGAATTGAACGCCCCCAAAACCTTCAAAGATCTATGCATGCTCCCCCGCGGTCTGGTGTTGGTCACCGGGCCGACCGGCTCGGGCAAGTCGACGACGCTTGCCGGCATGGTCAACCACTGCAATGACAACCGTCCGGATCACATTATCACGATCGAAGACCCCATAGAATTCGTGCACGAAAGCAAGCGCTGCCTCGTCAATCAACGTGAAGTTCACCGCGATACATTGGGGTTCAGTGAAGCGCTACGCTCGGCGTTGCGCGAAGACCCCGATGTGGTGTTGGTCGGCGAAATGCGCGATCTGGAGACCATTCGTCTGGCATTGACCGCCGCGGAAACCGGACACTTGGTGTTCGGAACGTTACATACCAGTTCGGCCGCCAAAACCATCGACCGTATCGTGGACGTGTTCCCCGCCGCCGAAAAAGACATGGTGCGCGCCATGATGTCCGAAAGCCTCCGGGCGGTGATCTCACAGACCTTGATGAAGCGTGTGGGCGGCGGCCGTATCGCGGCGCACGAAATCATGATTGGTACGCCCGCGATACGAAACTTGATCCGCGAGGGCAAGATCGCGCAGATGTATTCGGCCATTCAAACCGGCCAGGGGCAGGGGATGCAAACTCTGGACCAGTGTCTGCAAGAAATGGTTCAAAAAGGCGTGGTGAGCCGCGAAGAGGCCAAATACAAGGCGCAGAACAAGGACAGCATCTAGATGGAACGCGAACAGGCAATCCGGTTGATGCAGGACCTGCTACGACGCATGGTCGAGAAAAAGGGTTCGGACTTGTTCATCACCGCCGGCTTTCCCCCGGCCATCAAAGTGGACGGCGAAATCCGCCCCCAGTCGGATCGCTCCTTGAGTCCCGAGCAGAGCGCCGGCTTGGTGCGCGCCATCATGAACGACCGGCAAACCAAAGAGTTCGATTCGACCAAGGAATGCAATTTTGCCATTGCACCGCCCGGCATTGGACGGTTTCGCGTCAGCGCTTTCGTGCAGCAGGGCTTCACAGGCGCGGTTCTGCGCACCATCAACGCCAAAATCCCTACTCTCGAGGAGTTGGAACTGCCTGCGATTTTGAAGGAGGTAGTGCTCGCCAAACGCGGTTTCGTCATATTGGTGGGCGGCACGGGATCGGGAAAATCGACGTCGCTCGCGGCCATGATCGGTTACCGCAACGAGAAGACCCGCGGCCACATCGTCACCATCGAGGACCCGGTGGAATATGTGCATGCGCACAAGGGCTGCGTCGTGACTCACCGCGAGGTCGGCGTTGATTGCGAGAGCTGGCATCTCGCCCTCAAGAACACCTTGCGCCAGGCGCCCGATGTGATTCTCATCGGCGAAATCCGCGATCGGGAGACCATGGAATATGGCATTCAATTCGCCGAGACAGGGCATCTGGTATTGGCGACTCTGCACGCCAACAGCTCGAACCAGGCCATTGACAGAATGATCAATTTCTTTCCCGAGGAGCGACGCGAGCAATTGCTCATGGATTTATCCTTGAACATCCGCGCCCTGATCTCACAACGTCTGATCCCGCGCGAAACAGGTTCGGGACGCATTGCCGCGATGGAAATCATGTTGGCATCCCCGCTGATCTCGGATTTGATCTTCAAGGGCGAAGTGGCCAAGATCAAAGAGGTCATGTCGCGCTCGAACCGGCTGGGAATGAAGACCTTCGACCAGGCTTTATTCGACTTGTACGAGGCAGGCTTGATCTCCTACGAAGACGCGCTGCGCAACGCGGATTCGAAGAACGAATTGCGGCTGCGGGTGAAACTGGAGAGCAAGCGAGAAATGAAAAACCCGGAAGAGGGTGGTCAGTCGCTGCAGATCTTAGAGGAAGAAGAAGGCCAGGTGTTCTAGCACATGTCCGCTCCCGCCGACCTTCCGGCTCAGGTGATGAACACCAAGCCACTATTCAAACTCATGGTCGAGCGCAAGGCCTCGGATTTGTTTTTCACATGCAATGCGCCTCTCAAGATCAAGATCGAAGGTAAGATTTTTCCCGTCAACAAGCAGATCCTGAGCCCCGAAACGGTGCGCCAGGCGGCGCTGGGATTAATGACCCAGGATCAACTGGAGCATTTCAACGAAGAACTGGAAATCGATTTCGCGATTTCCGAAACGGGGCTCGGCCGCTTTCGTGTCAATGTTTTCTATCAACGTGGCTATCCGGCCATGGTGTTGCGCTACATTACGGCGGAAATGCCCAAGCTGGAAGATCTCGGCATGCCGGACATCCTCAAAGATCTGGTGATGCTCAAGCGCGGCTTGATTCTCATGGTGGGCGCGGCGGGCGCGGGTAAATCGACGACCATTGCCGCGATGATCAACCACCGCAATGAGACCTCCTCTGATCACATCTTGACCATAGAGGATCCGATCGAGTTCCTGCATTCGAACAAGAAATCCATCGTGAATCAGCGCGAAGTCGGACTCGACACCAAGTCCTTTGCGCGTGCCTTACGCAGCGCCGTGCGTTCGGCACCCGACGTGATCCTGGTGGGTGAAATCCGCGATCGTGAAACCATGGAAGCGGCCATAGCACTCGCCGGCACGGGACACCTGTGCATCGCCACTTTGCACGCGAATAATTGCGCCGAGACCCTCGATCGAATCATCAACATGTTTCCGCGCGACCAGCACAACCAAATCTTTCTCGATTTGTCGCAATACCTACGCGCCATCCTCTCGCAGCGCCTGGTCCTCGCGAAGTCCGGAGTTCGGGTGGCGGCCTCCGAGGTCATGGTCAATACCCCGCATGTCTCGGAGCTCATCAAGAAGGGCGACGTCATCGGCGTGAAGGAAGCCATCCGCACCGGCACCGAGCGCGGCATGCTGAGTTTCGACAGTTCGCTCTACAACCTCGTGCGCGAGGGTCGGATCGAACTCGAAGACGCCCTTTCCAGCGCCGATTCGCGCACCAACCTCGAAGCCAAGATCAATTTCGGCTGAGCGGGGCGGCATGACACCAAGTTGTTTTCGAATTCCCGGCTGCTGATGTCCCAACCGGATTTCATGGCGCGTTCCCGGCAGCGCCGCGGATCTACCCGCAATGCGCGCCGCGCCGCGCTCGCCAAATCCACGTCGAGGGCACCGGTCTCGCCATCCTCGATGACGTCCATGGGTCCGGGCACGGGAAACGCCGCAACCGGCACGCCGCAGGCCATTGCTTCGAGATTTACCAGACCGAAGGTATCGGTGCGGCTGGGAAACACCATGATGTCGCAGGCTGCCAGGTGTGCGGCCAGGTCCTCTGCGAACCGATAGCCGGCAAACGTCGCGCGCGGGAACTGTCTTTCCAGCCTGAAACGCTGCGGACCGTCGCCGATGACGATTTTGCTTCCCGGCCAATCCATCCTCAAGAAGGCGTCCACATTCTTCTCCACGGCGACGCGCCCGACGTAGGCCGCGATGGGTCGCGGCAGTGCCAGGAAATCCTTGGATCGGGGTTTGAATAGGTCAGTGTCCACCCCGCGCCGCCAGGTACTCAAATTCGCGAAACCGTGTGTCGCCAGATCCAGGCGCACCGATGCGGTGCTCACCATGCAGCGCGCGGCGGCACTGTGAAACCAGCGCAGAGCGCGGTAGGACAGCCCAAGCGGGATGGGAAACCGTGCGCGCAGGTACTGGGGAAACTGAGTGTGATACGAGGTCGTGAATCGCATTCCATGGCGCAGACAAACGCGCCGTGCCGCCATTCCCAATGGACCTTCGGTGGCGATATGCAGCGCTTCTGGCGCAAAGCTCAGGATGCTGCGCCTCACGTTGTCGTAGGGGAACAGCGATAGGCGAATTTCCGGATACGTCGGGCATGCGACGCTGCGAAAATCGCGCGGCGTGATGACGCGGACTGCGTGCCCAAATCGTCCGAGCCAATCGGCGGTATGCGACAGCGTGCTGACAACGCCGTTGGTTTGCGGACGCCACGCATCGGTCACGATCATTATTTTCATACCCGATGACAATGCCACGGCCGGATGACGATACGATGAAACGTTGCACTGCGGATTTGGCGACGGCGGGCATTCGTAACAAGCCTGTAATCAAAATCCTATATTTGCTTCATGGGCGACTAACGAGGCAACCTCGAGGAACAACCATGCGAAGCTTTTGGACCGAATTGCGCACCCAGCGTTGGGACGACCATCGCTACTACCATCACAGCCGTATCAATCAGTCCCTGCATTTTCTGAGCGCGGCCAGTTTCATCGTGGCCTACGCGATGATGCTCATAGACCCCGTCAAATCAGCCCTGATCGGCTGGATGGTTTCCATGGTCAGCCGACAATCGGGACATTTTTTCTTCGAGCCCAAGGGCTACGACGCCGTCAACCAGGCTACGCACAAGCACAAGGAAGCCATCAAAATCGGCTACAACCTGCGGCGCAAGGTAATCTTGCATGTGGTCTGGGCGATGTCGCCGGTGGTTTTATGGGTGGACCCGACGTTTTTCGGGCTCATCGCGCCTCACGCGGGCGCGACAGAATTCGTGCGTCGCGTCGGTGAGATATGGCTCGTCGTCGGCATCGGAGCGTTGCTGTTTCGTACCATTCATTTGTTCTTCTTGAAGGGAGTTCAAACCGGACTCGTGTGGCTGACGAAAATCGTCACGGACCCGTTTCACGACCTCAAACTCTATTGCAAAGCGCCCCTTCACCTGATGCGCGGCGAATTGATCGATCCAATGGGCGGCCTCGGCGCCGGTGAAGCCGAAGCCCATCGAGCTTGAATTTGCGCCCGGATCATTTCCTTGAGCACTCGACGCCTGATGGATCGATTGGTGAGCCGCGGATCGGACCACCACCAGCTGTCGCGGCACATGCCTTCGGCGGCCGACAGAATTCTGTCGGCCACCTCCGCAAAATCGGTGGCGGTGAAGTTCAGGCTGAAGATCAGGCGACCCGTGCCCACCCAGCTCAACGCGACGCCGGCTGCGCGCAGGTAATATTGAAACATCCAGTTGTAGCGCGATGGTTGGACGTAGTAGATAGTCCAGATCGTGGACAGGTTCGCGATTCGCACGGGCAATTGCGCGGCCCTCAGTCGATCGTTCAGCTCATGGGCACGGGCGTTCCAGACGGTGTCGAGGTCGCGATACCAGCCGCGTACAGCGTCGGTGTCGAGCCGGCGCAAGAATTCGTACATGGCTCCCATGACATAGGGATGCGAGTTGAACGTGCCCCGAGCGAAGCAGACAGCGGCCGGACGG
This sequence comes from Pseudomonadota bacterium, assembly GCA_030775625.1. GTDB lineage: Bacteria > Pseudomonadota > Gammaproteobacteria > Steroidobacterales > Steroidobacteraceae > Bog-1198. Next base: position 15,882 of record JALYIW010000228.1, read on the forward strand.
TTTTCATCAAAGCGGATCATGAACTTGGCCCGGCCGCAGAGCACGCCGACGGGGAGGCCGCCGGCCACGGTCTTGCCGTAAGTGACCATGTCGGCGCGCACGCCGAAGTATTCTTGCGCTCCCCCTACGGACAGCCGAAAGCCGACGAAGACTTCGTCGAAAATCAACACGATGCCCCGCGCGGTGCAAACCTCGCGCAATTGCCGCAGCCACGCGCCATAAGCGGCGCCGTCGAAATGCGCCTTGCGTCCGCTATCGATCAGGGTCGAGTCGCCGGGCGCGCCGGCATTCGGATGCAGCGCCTGAAGCGGATTGACCAGCACGCAGGCGATGTCCCGGCGCGTGCGCAGCACGCGCAGCGACGCCTCGTCCAGGTCTTTCAACGTGTAGGTTTCAGGCGCGGGCGACGGATTCCCCACGCCGGGCTGCACGTCGCCCCACCAACCATGGTAGGCGCCGCAGAAGCGCACCAGGTGTGTCCGCCCGGTGTGATAGCGTGCGAGCCGCACCGCCTGCATGACGGCCTCGGTGCCGGACATGTGAAAGGAAACCTCCTCCAGCCCGGAAATCTCCAGCAGACGCCGCACGTTGTACGCAGTCACCGGGTGGTAGAAGCCCAACACGGGACCCAAGTCGCGAACCCGCTCCAAACCTCGCGCGATACATTCCTTGTAGAAATCGTAACCGAAGACATTCACACCGTAAGAGCCCGTGAGGTCATAAAGCCGATTGCCGTCGAGGTCCGTGATCGCCACGCCCGAGGAGGAAAGCGCGAAGCTGCCCGCTTTCAAGTGCCGCCGCACGAAGCCGCTGAACTGGAAGGGCACCCGGTAGCGCGAGGTGAATTGCAGGTCGGAAACCCCTGCGGCGACTTGGTCCGTGAGTTCGGCGGTTTTCTCGAAGCTCTCGGCGAACAGGGTGCTCAACCGCATGAAACCGTCTCGGCGGGCCGTGGCGACTTCCACGGGTGCGCCGTCGGCGACGAAGAAATCCGCTTCGCCGTACTCGTAGAACGGCACCCAAGAGGCAACGCGGCGCGCCATGCGCGAATGTCCCGTCAGCGAGCGATGCTTGGCACGCGACAGCTGCAATCTCATCTGAAATCGGCGCAGCAGGTAGGCCAAGGCTATGACGGTCAACGTGGACGTGACGATGGTCGTGATGGTGGCTTTCCTCGCCTGAACTTCGATCAGCAACTGTATTTCAGGGGAATGACACTAAGATGACCGCAAGATCACCGATCGCCGCAAAATCACTGCTAACCGCAAGATCGCTGATTGCGCGCATCGTTCAGCAGGAAGATCTCAATTTTTTGTTCACCAATCGCATTCCTCGCCGCCTGCTGACGCGCTTCATGGGGTGGTTGAGCCGCGTCGAACATCCTTGGGTCTGCGCCGGAGGAATAGGGCTGTGGCGGCTGTTCACCGACCTTGATCTCAGTGACGCGAAGCACAGCCGCTTCAAGAGTTTGCACGATTGCTTCACGCGAGAACTCAAGGATGGAGCCCGTCCGCTCGATGCAGATCCAGACCGCCTGGTGAGTCCCTGTGACGCGCTGGTCGGCGCCTGCGGCGAAGTGACGCAGGGGACGGTTCTGCAAGCCAAGGGCTTTCCCTATCTCTTGTCGGATCTATTGGTCGAGGGCGAAATTGCGAAGTATTACCAGGGCGGACAGTATGTGACGTTGCGTTTGACCTCGAGCATGTATCACCGCTTCCACGCTCCCGCGGATTGCCGAGTGGAACAAGTGACCTACGTTTCCGGGGATACCTGGAATGTAAACCCGATCGCACTAAAGCGGGTCGAGAAGCTTTTCTGCAAGAATGAAAGGGCTATTATTCGCTGCCGCCTGGCAGGGGTGGCGCAGGAGCGTGCGCTCCCCGCGGCCCCCGGGGCGCTGATCACGCTCGTGCCGGTCGCCGCGATACTGGTGGCGAGCATTCGTTTGCGATTTCTCGACGTACTACTGCATCTGCGGTATCGAGGACCCAATGTCATTCGGTGCAATGCGGAGCTGCACCGGGGAGAAGAGATGGGCTGGTTCGAGCACGGCTCGACGATCCTGGTGTTCATGCCGCGCGGTATGTTGCTGTGCGAGCAGGTCCGGGAGGGTGGTCGCGTGCGCATGGGGCAGGCGTTGGCGAGAATAGCGTAATGAATGCGCGGTCTGGGGAGGCGGCATCGCGCGCCTCGAAGCGCTTTTCGCCGGGGCGGCTACAAAGGCCGGCGATGCCGTGTCAGGGTCGCGGCTATCGACGCCAGTACTGCCATGCGCACGGCGACGCCGTTGTTCACCTGTTCGCGGATGACGGATCGCGGCCCGTCGGCCACGTCCGACGCGATTTCGACCCCGCGGTTCATGGGGCCCGGATGCATCACGAGCACACTGGGCGCAGCCAATTTCAGGCGCTTGGCGTCCAAACCGAATGCACGGAAATAGGCGGCATCGTCCAAGGATGCGGTCAGCGCCATGCGTTCCTTTTGAATACGCAGCAGCATCACGACGTCTGCGCCGGCTATGCCGTCCTCGATGCGGATAAAGCGCTGTGCACCCCGAAATTCCTCCTCGGAGGGCAACAATGATTCCGGCGCCACTAGCCGCAGGTCCGTCGTTCCCAAGGCGCTCAGCGCCTGATGCGCAGAGCGGGCGACACGAGAGTGCTTGATGTCGCCTACGATGGCAACCTTCAACCCGGCGAAACGACGCTTGTGAGTCCGGATAGTCAAGGCGTCGAGCAGGCCCTGCGTGGGATGCGACAGGTGGGCTTCGCCGGCGCTGATGACCGAGACATGAGGGGCGACATGGTCTATGAGAAATTCCGGCATGCCCGCTTCCGAATCGCGAATGACGAATACATCCGTGTTCATGGCCTCGAGGGTGTAGATGGTATCCAGCATGCTTTCGCCCTTGGCGCGCGAACTCGAGTGAAGGTCCAGGTTGAGCACGTGGGCGCCCAAGCGGCGGCTGGCAAGGTCGAACGAGGCGCGAGTGCGGGTGCTGGGCTCGAAGAATAAATTGGCGAGAGTCACGCCGGCCAGTTCGCGGCCTTCATAGGCAGGTTGCCCCGGAAGGCGCCGATAATTTTCCGCGCGATCGAGAATTGAGGTCAGCGCTTCCCGTGTCAGACCGTCGAGCGTGATGAGATGGCGCAGGCCGTGAGCGCTATCTTGTTGTGACCGCATTTTCGCCTCAGGTGTATTCGGTGAACCAACGTTCCAAGATGACGCAGGCAGCCGTCGCGTCGACATCGGCCTTGGCTACGCGCCGCCGGCGTAGGCCGGACTCGCGCGCCGCTTTGAGGCGCCCTTCCGCTTCCTGGGACGAGTAACGCTCGTCGACCAACACCACCTGCTTGCGATGGCGTCGTTCTAGTTCGATTGCGAAATTACGCGCCTCACTCGTCATACTACCGTCGGAACCGTCGACATTATACGGCAGGCCCACCACGACCATGGCCGGTTGCCACTCGCGCATGAGTGAGTCGATGACATCCCAGCGCGGTTCGCCGGCAGCGGCGGGAACGGTGGCCAGGGGTGCAGCCGTACGGCTGACGGTGTCGCCGCAGGCAGCGCCGATTCTGCGCCGGCCGTAGTCGAAAGCGATCACTAGCCGCGGGACGGCGCGCGTCGCGGGATTTTGCGGGGCCGGCTGAGGCGCGGCCTGCTCAGGCATTGCCGCCGATCGGGCTGATTCGCGACAATTCCACGCCCAACAGACGGCCTGCGGCATGCCATCGAGACTCGAATGGCAGGTCAAAAATCAATCCCGGGTCAACCGGCGCACTGAGCCAGGCATTTGCCCGAATCTCGTCCTCGAGTTGGCCGCCATCCCAGCCCGCGTACCCCAGCGCCACGAGCGCCTCGGTAGGACCTTGTCCGCGGGCGATCGCGGCCAAAATATCCCGCGAAGTCGTCACATGAATGGAATCGGAAACTTTGAGGGTCGAATCCCATTCGCCCCCTGCCCGGTGGACCACGAAACCGCGGTCCGTTTGCATCGGACCGCCGCGCAGCACCTGCTGCTCGCGCAGCGGCCCGCTGGCGAGTTCGATTGCCAATTGCTCGAATATTTCGCCCATGCGCATGGGCAGCGGCTTGTTGAGGATCAGCCCCAGCGCGCCGCGCGAGCTGTGATCGCAAATCAATGCGACGGTCTGCGCAAAATTCGGGTCCCCCATGGCCGGCATGGCGATCAATAGCTGATTCGTCAGATAGTGAGAATCGCTAATTGCCCGGCTCCGAATAGAAGACACCGCTCCCCTGTGATGCGCCGCCCAAGAACTGCCATTCGTAGGCGATGCGTATTTCATCGTGCTTGTTCGCCAAATCCGTCGGAAACGGCTCATATGGCGCGGCGAGCTTCAATATTCTCATCGCTGCCTCATCGATTTCAACGTGTCCGCTGGTGCGTCGAACGACGGTTTCCAGAAGTTTGCCGTCCGAGCCGATGACCACTTCGATCACAGGCGTGCCCGAGAGTTTCCGCCGCGTGGCCACGTCTGGGAAATTCATCGTGCCCACGCGCTCGATCTTGCGGCGCCAAACGTCCAAATAAACAGCGACGTCGGATGCCCGGGTATCGGCGGCTATCCACAGTTGATGCCTGGCTTCGCCACGCATGCGCAGTTCCACGCCGTCGTCATTGGGAGTCATTGCGAGGTCGGGGCGTTTTTCGAGCAGCATTGGCAGCTGTGACGGCTCGTTGGCGGCCGCCGGGGCCGCAAAATACACAATTTTCACAGCAGGCGCGTGGGTCGCAATGAGTTCGTCATCGCCGCTGTCGCCGCCGGACTGCTGCGCCGCGATCCCGTCACCGCTGGGGATGCCTGAACGCTCGATCGGCATCGAAGAGGACTTGGGTATGAGTGTGTGTTCTGGTTTCGAGGTATTGCCTGAACCCCTCTGCGTGCGCTCGGACAGATACTGGGCATTGGGATTCCGCTCTGCGCGGGGGGCTTGGTCATCGACCATGACCACCTCCAATCCCGGCGCTCCGCCATCGTCAGCTTTGCTGCCGGGCGAACTGAAAGTAACTCCCAAAATCACGACGCCGTGGAACAACGCGGCCAAAAAGCAGGTGGTCAGCATGCGATCATGGGCCGGAGGGAGTCCTGCCTGAAGCATGTCGGCGGCCTGGATCGAGTCGGAAATCACTTAAGCCCTCAAAGTTCTCTCAATTGCGTCCACCAGCATCCCACCGATATCGATTCCGTGCTTCTTATTCAGTTCGCGAATACCCGTGGGACTCGTGACGTTGATCTCAGTAACGTAATCGCCGATGACATCCAGGCCGACGAAGATCATGCCTGCAGCCTTCAGCTTGGGTCCGATTTGCGAGCAAAGCCAGCGATCTCGATCATTGAGCGGCCGGCTCTCGGCACGGGCGCCCGCGGCCAGGTTGCCGCGGTTGTCCTCCTCGGTGGGGACGCGCTTCAGGGCAAAGGGCACCGGTTCGCCATCCACCAAAATGATCCGGCAATCGCCGGCCGTGACGATTTCGGGCAGATAGCGCTGAACGATGGCGTATCGGGTGCCGTTACCGGTCAAAGTTTCGAAAACCACATTGCGATTCTTGTCCCCCTGTTCCAAAACGAATATGGATTTGCCGCCCATACCGTCCAGGGGTTTGCACACCGCTCTGCCGTGCTCGCGCAGGAATTCGCGCATGTCCCGCATGTCGCGGGTGATGAGAGTCGGGGCGCAGCATTGTGGAAACCAGGCCGTGTATGCCTTCTCGTTCATGTCGCGCAAACCCTGCGGCCGATTGCACACCAGCGCGCCTTGCTGTTGAGCTCGATCCAAGATGTAAGTGGTGTAGACGTATTCCATGTCGAAGGGCGGATCTTTGCGCATCAAAATGACGTCGAACTCGCCCAATGTGGCGTTTTGCGCCTCGTCCCGCACGAACCATGCCACGCCCTCGTCGCGTACTTGCAGCGGTGCGAGGCGGCCCAAGGCAACGCCGTCTCGCATCCACAGATCCTTCTGTTCGGCATAAAAAAGTTGCCAGCCACGCCTCTGCGCGGCCAGCAGTATTGCCAGCGTGCTGTCCTTGGCCGGCTTTATCGCTTCGATTGGGTCCATGACCACGACCAGTCGGACCCGGGAAGACATGCTCATTATCGCAGTCTAGCGCAAGAGGACCGTGCCGGCGCCGCGTCGGCCCTCTTGAGAGAACTGTGAACTGCGCCACCGTTGTTTGTGCCAGCTTACCGCGAAATGTCGACCTCATACCGTGGCTTGCGCGGGCTGGATATGTTAAAAAGCCACAAGATTCCAGCACCTACGCATGTACCTCGGGGTCCTTCAAGGGCAGACTCATGGAGAGCATGATCAGCAACGGCAAGCCGAAACTCGCGGGACTCAAAGTTCTCGTGATCGACGACAGCAAGACCATCCGCCGGACCGCCGAAACGCTGCTGTCCAAGGAAGGCTGCGAGGTCTTCACGGCTGTCGACGGCTTTGACGCGCTCTCCAAGATTGCCGACCATCAGCCCGACATTGTGTTCGTCGACATCATGATGCCGCGATTGGATGGCTACCAGACCTGTTCGCTGATCAAACACAACAAGGTGTTCAAGCAGATTCCAGTCATCATGCTGTCCAGCAAGGACGGTCTCTTCGACCGGGCCCGCGGCCGTATCGTTGGGTCGGAACATTATTTGACCAAGCCGTTCACCAAAGACGAATTGCTTGGTGTGATCGAAGCTCACGTCGGTAAATGACGGAGAACAAGACAATGGCACTCATACTCATCGTCGACGATTCGCCCACGGAGGTGTTCGTCATGCAAAAGGCACTCGAGAAGCACGGCTTCGAGACCGCGGCGGCCGAAAATGGCGAAGAAGGCATCCGCAAAGCCAAGGCCATGAAACCGGACCTGATTTTCATGGACATCGTCATGCCAGGGGTGAATGGCTACCAAGCGACACGAATGCTCAACAGTGATCCTGAGACCAGTTTGATCCCCATCATCATGGTGACCACAAAGGGTCAAGAAACCGATCGGGTATGGGGACTGCGGCAGGGTGCGGTGGACTATCTCGTCAAACCGGTGTCGGCGCAGGCGCTAGTCGAGAAGGCCCAGGCCGCGCTGGCCGTATGACGAGCACGATGAGCGGGTCCGATACCAGCCTGCGTAGTTTACGTGACCGACCGTTCGAATTGCTCAAGGAACTCGAAAAACGCAGCCGCGCCGTAGCGGCGGACTCCGTTCCGGAAACGAGCGCGGCGCGCGAATGGGTGGGCGTGGCCTTTCGAATGGGCGGCGAAACCTTTTTGGTGGCCCGCGAGGAGACTCGCGAGGTTCTTGGGTATCCCGCTGCGGTCACCCGAATCCCCGGCGCCAAGAGCTGGGTCAAGGGGCTCGCGAACGTGCGAGGACAGCTGTTGCCGATGTTGGATTTACGGCAATTCCTCGGCAGCGGCGCGACGGCGTCGGGCCGCAATACACGAGTGGTCGTGGTCAATCATCGCGATATTCCGGCCGGACTCATGGTGGACGAAGTGCTGGGATTTCGGCGTTTTGCGGAAACCGAATTCAATGCCGAAGCCCCGCCGACCGTAATCCGTTGCGACAGTTATCTGGCGGGCGCCTTTCGCCGCGGCGGCGAAGTATGGCCGGTCCTGAGTTTGAAGAGTCTGGTGGAGAGCCAGAGTTTTTTACAGGCCGCGAGTTGAGCCTGTCAATGACTACGCCCCACGAAACAGGCGCCAAAACGAATTTCTTGCCGATATTGGCGGCACTCATCGTGCTATGCCTGCTCAGTGCCGCGGCGCTCACCCTGTTCACGCAAAATTTCGCGCCGGTCACCCCGCCACCGGAACAATTGTCGCTGTTGATTCAACGACTGCCGTTTGAGGCGCAAAACGCCTTGCGAGGCGAGGTGAGCGCTTTCGATGGGCTAACTAGCAGCATGGTTCAGTTCAAGAGCCTCCGGGGGGCCGTTCCGGACAAACCGTCCGAGGGCTCGAACTGGAAAAAACTGAGCGATGGGGTAGCGGCGGTCGGGGAGGCGCGAGCAGCGGTCGAAGCCATCCAAACCTCCAATAAAGAGGCGCGTGAATTGGCGCCGAAGCTCTTGTCGGAGCTTGGCGATCTCGGCAGCTCCGTCGGCGCGCAAAAGCTCGAGGGCATGAGCCGCTACGTGGATCGATTCGAGCTGATGGTTCAGCGCATTCAACAGGATTTGAGCGGTCTCGCCTCCGGCGTCAGCGATGCGGCCCCCGCGGCGCAGCGGCTCGCCGACAGCTTGGAATTCTTGAATCAAGTCATGCGCGGTTTGTCCGGCGAGGACTCCGGTCTGACCCTGGCGAAAGTAACGGGCGCCGACGCGGAGCAAAGATTGAAGGCCGTCGTCGCCCGCAACCAGCAATATGCCGCGAGCGTTCGCAAGGCGATAGGGTCGGCAGAAGCCCTTTCCAGAGCACAATCGGCCGCGCGTGCCTTGCCGGCGGTCGCCGGCAGTCTGGTGACTCAATTGGGCGAGGTTCCCGCGCCCCGGCTGGATTCCGGCGCCAATTATAGGCCATGGATATTGTCGCTGCTGGGGCTGGCGCTGCTCCTGTTGACCGCGCTGACCTGGACATATCTCAAGTCGGTCGGCATGCGTCGCTCCAGCGAGCTGCGGGTTCGAGAGAATGAAAGAAATCAAGAAGCCATCATGCGCCTGCTCGATGAACTGTCGAGTCTGGCGGACGGCGACTTGACGGTGCAAGCGACCGTGACGGAAGACATCACGGGGGCGATTGCGGATTCGATCAATTACGCCATTGAGGCGCTTCGCGAACTGGTCGTGACCATCAACGACAGCGCCATCCAATTGGACGGCGCGACCAAGCAGACGCAGGCGGCAGCCGCGCATATGGCGAAAGCCAGCAGCGCACAGTCGCGGCAAATCTCGGCCGCGAGCGAGTCCATGGAGGATATGGCCGCTTCGATCGAAGAGGTCTCCGGTAACTCCGAACGCTGCTCGGATGTAGCCAGGCATTCAGTGGACATCGCGCACAAGGGCGGCGATGCGGTGCGCCGGACAATCGACGGCATGAATGCGATCCGCGAAACCATCCAAGAGACCAGCAAGCGCATCAAGCGACTGGGCGAGAGTTCGCAGGAGATCGGCAACATCGTCGAATTGATAAACGATATTGCCGAACAGACCAACATTCTGGCACTCAACGCCTCCATTCAGGCCTCTATGGCGGGTGAAGCGGGACGCGGTTTCGCGGTGGTGGCGGATGAAGTCCAGAGGCTGGCCGAGCGTGCGGCGAACGCCACCAAGCAAATCGAAGTGCTGGTGCGCACCATTCAGACGGACACCAACGAGGCGGTTGTCTCCATGGAGCGCAGCACTACGGATGTCGTGGGCGGCGCGTTGCTCGCCGAAAACGCCGGAGCCGCGCTCGAAGAGATCGAGCAGGTATCGAATCAAATTGCGAGTTTGGTGCAAAACATCTCGGCGAGCGCCCGGCAGCAGGCCGTCGCGTCCGGGAATATTTCGAAGAATATGCAGGTGGTGCGCGAGATTTCCACGCAAACGGCGGAGGGTACGACGGCAACGTCCACGTCTATCGCCAAACTGGCCGCCCTGGCGGCTCAACTGCGCAAGTCCGTCGCAGGATTTCGACTGGCGGATTACGGCGGCGGCACCATCACAGTCGGCGACAGCTCGACGCGCTTGCCGGCATTGAATGAGGTTGTCAACAACGGCGCCTCTGAAAAAATGCGTAAGGCCAGCGGCTTCGGCGCCTGAAGACGTAGACGCTTTTGGCATGACCGACATCAGCTCCCAAACCTTGCACATCGTCGCCAAAGAGCTGGCGAGCACTCTCAATGACGCGCGCGCGTCCTTGGAGGCTTACGCCGAGCGTTCGGATCAGCGCGCCTATCTGGAGAAGTGCGCCGACCAACTGCATTCTGCGCACGGCGTCCTACGGATGGTGGAGGTGTATGGGGCGGCTCTGGTGGCGGAGGAGATGGAGCATGTCACTCGGTATTTGCTGAATTCGGTCAACGATCAAAAACGTCAAGTCGACGGCCTAGACGCCTTGATGCGCGCCATGGTGCAACTGCCGACCTATCTCGAACGAGTGCTGTCGGGCGGACGGGATCTGGCGCTGGTTCTGCTGCCGCTCCTCAATGATCTGCGTTCGGTACGCGGCAGCCCCTTGTTGTCCGAGGGAACGCTGCTCTTGCTCAACCTCAAGTCCGATCAGCCGGCGCAGCCGCAATCTCAGCTGCAAGGTGAGCAGCCGATTTCTGTGGCGCAGTGGGCCAGGCGTCTACGGCCGCGCTTCCAGATCGGCCTGCTCGGATACATTCGCGGCGAACGTTCCGTCCAGAATTTGGAAATTCTGGCAAAAGTTGCCGAAAAGCTCGAGCAAGTCGCTACGACTCAGCCTGTTTTTCAATTGTGGTGGGTGATGGGGGCAATACTCGAAGCGGTGCGCGCCAATGGCTTGGAAGACAGCGCTACCTTGAAGCGCCTCCTCGGACAGGCCGACCGTCAAATCAAAGCCCTCTATGAGGTGGGCGAGGCCCGCTATTGCGACGATCCCCCGGTCGACTTGTTGAATAATCTGCTCTACTACGTGGCTCGGGCGTCGACCGGCGGCGGTCGCATTGCGGCGGTGCGCGCATCATTCAAGCTGTCCGAACTCTTGCCGGTCGATGACACCATCGAACAGGAGCGGGAAAGTCTGTCGGCACCGAGCGTCAAGTTGATGCGCACGGTCGCAGCCGCCATCAAAGAAGACCTCTCCAAGGTCAAGGACGTTCTCGATATCTTCGTGCGCCGCGGGGGCGGCCGCAGCGACGAGCTCACACCGCAGCTCGAGTTGCTGAAGAAAATCAGCGACACCCTCGGCGTACTGGGTTTGGGGGAACTACGCGAACGCGTGCAACAAGAGGTCTCGGATCTCTCCAAGATCGTCGCGGATGGCACAACACCGCCAGAAGATGCCTTGGTGAGGGTGGCCGGCGTGTTGTTGTCCGTCGAAGATAGTCTCGACGATCAGCTCATACGCTTGATTCTGCCGACCGCGGCTGCGGCAAACGCTTTACCGGCGGACCACGATACGGAATTCAAGCTCGTCAGCGAGGCGGTGCTGCGGGAGTGCATCGTGAATCTGGCGCGCATCAAGGAAGCGGTTTCGATCGCCGTGCAAAAGCCGGGTGATTCGCCGGCACAGGGCCTCGATAATGTGCCGCAACTATTGCGCGGGATCACGGCAGGTCTGCTGATGCTCGGCAAGGGACGCGCCGTCGAATTGATGGATGCCATCGGTGTGCAAGTGCGCAGGCTGATCGAGCCGGGTGCGCCGCCCCCGGGCGCCGTCCGACAGGAGCGGATCGCCGATGCCATCGTCAGCATTGAGTACTACATGGAGACTCTGCAGAACGGGCGCAACGATCCCTGGTACATGCTCGACAACGCGGAGATGTGCATAAAGGCATTGGCGGAGGAAGCATCCTCCCGAATGCCGCATCTGAACATGACCGGGGGTGACGTTGCCAAGACGGTCAAACTCGATCAGGCGGAAACGGTTGCCCTGGAACGCAATGCCCGTGCTCACGCGGCGACCAATCCGCTGATCGCGGTTCCCGAGCCGGAGCCGGTCGATCCGCAATTCGTCGAGCTGTTCATCGAGGAAGCCAAGGAGGAAATCGCCTCGATTCAACACAACTTTCCGCTCTGGGACCAAAATCCAATGGACACGGAGTCATTGGCCCGGATGCGACGTAGTTTTCATACATTGAAAGGCAGCGGCCGCATGGTCGGTGCCCGGGCCATCGCGGAGTTTGGCTGGTCGCTCGAAAATTTGCTGAATCGGATCATCGACAAGACCTTGTCGCGCACACCTGGAATGATGGCCCTGCTGCGAAGTTCAGTCTCGGCGTTACCGAATTTGGTGGAACAGCTGGAGACGGGGCGAAATAATTCGGTGGGTACCGAAGCCCTGATGGCGCGCGCCTTCGCCTATGCGGACGGACGTGAGCCCGACCAAGCTGCTGCGGACTTGCCGATCGAGGATGGCGGCGCTCAACCTGCGCAGGTGGCCTCGGACACTGCGGAAGTGCCGACCGCGCCGACGCCCGCAGAGCCTGCGACCGTATCTGCCGCGCTCGACACGGTTCCGCCCATGGATCCGGCATTGCACGACATTTACAGCAAGGAGACGTCGAGCCACTTGAGTGAAATCCGTGAATACCTGCGCAAGCGCACCGGGCAACCCGCGCCTCACGATGTGCCGGAAGCGGTTTACCGCGCAATCCACACATTGAGCGGCAGTTCAAAAATGGCGGAGGCGCGCCACGGCATTCGCATAACCGAACCGCTCAATCAGCTCATGCGCAAAGTCTTCGACAGCGGCCACGGCTTGTCCGACGCGGGCCTCGACACTCTAGCGGATGCGGTTCGCGCGATCGATAACGTCGTTTCGCACATCAACGAGTCGACGTCGTTTTTTGCGGAACAGCCCTCGTTGCTCGAGCGGCTGGAAAGCCTCGAGGCTGAGCTCGATGCGACACTGGCCCGCGACAACAACGAGGCTGGTGCGTCGAGCAACCTCCCGATGCTGGTAGTGCCGCCCGTCGAGCAAGCCGCCGCGGTGGAGCCCCCGGTAGCGCAGGCCCCAGTGGTGGAGCCCCCGATGGTGGAGCCGCCGATGGTGGAGCCGCCGGAGGTGGAGCAGTCGGCGGCTGCGGAGGATTTCGATCACGAGATCGCCGCCATTTATAGTGAAGAGGCAACCGAATTGCTGGAAGCGTCGGAAGTGTCGCTGACCGCGTGGAATCGCGACCGCAAGGACAAGGAGCGCGTTGCAGAACTGCAGCGCCAGCTGCATACGCTCAAAGGCGGCGCCAGAATGGCGGGAATTGCGGCCATGGGCGATTTGAGCCACGAACTGGAAACGCTGGTCATACAGATCGACGGCGGCTCAGTGCTTGGGGACGACTATGCCCACGCCGTCATGCAAGCCAGCCTCGATGAACTTGCGCGCATGCGCGATCTGGTGAGCAACGGTATTTTACCGGCCCGCGCCGCGGCATTGATGTCGCAAATTCGCGATTTGAACAGTTCTTCGCGGGCGGCAGAGGAGCCCGCGGCAACCGCCCCGGCGGGCCCGGCGGCAACCGCCGCGGTGAGCCCGGCGCCAACCTATGTGCCGCCCGCTCGGCCTTCGCCCGTGGCGGCGGACCCGATGCTTTTGCTGGAAACTTCGCAAGAGTCAGAACCCCCCAGCATCAGCGAGGACTCCGCGGCCGGTTTGGAGGTGAGCAGTGCGCCGGTATTGCCGGGCCGCGAAAGCGCCCCGGCGGAACGGGTCGAGATGGCCCGCGTCGACGCGGATCTGCTCGACACCATGCTCAACAATGCCGGCGAGGTGAGCATCTTTCGTGCCCGACTCGATCAGCAAGTCAATTCGATCGATTTCAACCTGGCCGAGTTGGCACGCACCGTGACGCGCCTCAAGGAGCAGTTGCGCGGGCTCGAGATAGAGACTGAAGCGCAAGTACTGAATCGCCATCAGGACCTGGAACCGCGCCGCAACGACTTCGATCCCCTGGAACTGGATCGATATTCTTCGTTGCAGCAATACTCGCGCGCGCTCGCGGAGACCTCCGGCGACGTGGCTAGTATTCAGGGACTGCTCGAGACGCTGACCCGCGAGGCACAAAATTTACTCACTCAGCAGTCGCGCGTCATCACGGAACTACAAAACAGTTTGATGCGCACGCGCATGGTGCCTTTTCAGCGCCATGTGCAACGTTTGACGCGATTGGTCCGTCAGTCGGCTAACGACGCAGGCAAGCATGCGGAACTCGTGGTGCAGGGCGCCGCCGCCGAACTCGACCGGCAGATGCTGGAACGCATGGTCCCGCCGCTTGAACACATGTTGCGAAATGCGGTCGTGCATGGCATCGAGACGTCGGAGCGTCGCGCGGCGCTCGGTAAACCGGATATCGGCCGTATCTCCGTCAGCTTGGAGCGCGACGGAGCCGAAATCGTGATTGTGGTGGCCGACGACGGGGCCGGCATCAACGTGAAGTTGATTCGTGAAAAGGCCATTGCCCTGGCGTTGATAGACCCTCAGGCAAAGCTTACCGACGAAGAGGCGGTGCAGCTCGTATTGGAGCCGGGTTTCAGCACCGCGGGACACGTCACTCAGGCTGCGGGCCGCGGGGTGGGCATGGATGTCGTCGCCACGGAGGTCAAGAAACTCGGCGGCGGACTGTTCATCGACTCGACGGCCGGCAAGGGTTCACGTTTCACGATTCGCCTGCGGTTCACCTTGGCGATCAGTCAGGCATTGATCGTGCGAGTGGCCGACGAGACCTACGCTTTGCCCCTGGCGACGGTCGAAGGGGTAGTGCGTCTCCCGCGAAAAATCGTTGCCCGGCATCTAGGCAAGGACGCACCGCTATTCGAATATGGCGGCCAGAAATACCGGTTCCTGCAGCTCGGATCGTTTGTGGGTGTGGGCGCTACGCGTCTACCCGAAGCGGACGTATCGATATCGGTGGTGTTGATCCGGGCCGGCGAACATTCGACGGCGCTGGTCACCGATGAGTTGGTCGGCAGCCGCGAAATCGTCGTCAAATCGCTCGGCCCGCAGATTTCCGCGATTCGAGGAATTGCCGGCGCCACCATCCTCGGCGATGGGCGAGTCGTCATCATTCTGGACATGGGGTCCTTGGTGCGTTCTGAATGGCGTGCGCGTCCGCCCGAAACGGCTTTGCTGGATCAACGAGATCGGCGTACCTTCGCGCTGGTGGTCGACGATTCCATTACAGTACGCCGCGTGACCCAGCGGCTGCTGGAACGCAACGGCATGCGTGTGCTGACGGCCAAAGACGGCGTCGATGCGGTGTCGCTGTTGCAAGAGAATCTGCCGGATATCATATTGCTGGACATAGAAATGCCGCGCATGGACGGCTACGAAGTCGCCGCCCATGTGCGCAACGACCCGCGTTTGAAGGACATTCCGATCGTGATGATCACATCCAGAGTCAGCGAAAAGCATCGCGCCCGCGCCATCGAGCTGGGCGTTGACGACTATCTCGGCAAACCTTACCAAGAAAGCCAGCTGCTCGATGCCATCGAGCCGCTGGTCAATCGTCGCAGCGCCATCGCGCGATAGAGGATCCATGTCTGATTTAGGGGACGAGCTGTACAGCCTGCTGGTGCCACTCGCGGGAGAGAGGCTGATCGTTCCGCGCGCTTGCGTGGCGGAAGTCATCGGCTATCAAACACCGGCTGAAATGACCAATGCCCCGCCGTGGTATGCCGGCCTCATCAGCTGGAGCAGCCGCAGCGTCCCCGTCGTGTGGTTCGAAGGGACGTTTGGACAGGCTTTGCCCGGCATTTCCAGCCGAACCCGAATCGTGATTTTCCATTCCCCCGGCGGTAAGCTGGATTCAGGCTATTTCGGGATGCTTACTCAGGGCTTCCCGCAACTCGTGCGGGTCAACGCCGACGTGATCCGGCCCGATACCTCCCGTAGTTTTGCCGAGCGCTCACCCGTCATTTGTCAGGTTCGAATGGTCAACGAAACCCCCCTCATACCGGACCTGCAGCGCTTGGAACAGATGATCGCCGAGGAAACCTCGGTGATGCCCGGCTGAGGCGCGCGCAAAGCTGAGTGCGACGTGCAGGATTCGGCCCGAACGGCGCTGCGCTGCGCTGCGATCCGCTCAGGGCAAGAGGCCGAATACGCCCACTCCGGTGGTGGTCCCCACGAACACCTTGCCGTCGGCGACTACCGGCGTGATGAATTTGTTGCCGGCCCCGAAGTGGTCGCGGCCGCCAGCCGCTTGATTACTGTTATACAACTCCTGGGCAAGGTTGGTCGCGTCGTAGGCATGCAGCACGGCGGGGTTGGAATTCTCATGCGCCCACACGATGCCGTTCGCTGTCGCGTTCGCCGATACGCTGGGAGCAGTGCCCGGAAACGGGAATTGGGAAGGACTCTGCGACTGTGGAGTCGCGACCAGCTTGGCTTTCGAGATAGTGAAGGCCTTGAGCGTGGAGGCCAGGTCGCCGTAATACACGGTACCGTTGAAATAGGCAGGTGTCGACAATATGCCGCCCGGTAACGCGCCGCTCAACTGCTGCCAGATATTGTTGGCCGACGAATTGAATTTCCCCATCGAGTCGCGATTGACGACGTAGATGTTGCCGTCTTTCCCCGCGCCGACGGCAAGGTGCCTGACGGCATTGGTGGAGTCGACCAAATCCGGCAGGAGCATCGCTCCGCCCGCACCGAGATCCTGGTCGGCATCCGATTCAGCGAGCTCGTTCGACATCGTAAAATAATCAGCTACGCTCAATGCTCCGCCGCTGGTCGCGAGCTTCAAAAATGAATTGCCGTAATCCTGCATATTCGGAAAACCATTGACGTCCATGGTGGTTTCAAAAACTCCATTGCCGCTGAGCAAATAGATGTTTCCCGCGGAATCCGCCGCCGGTCCCCCGCCGGCCATCCAGATCGCCGGCCCTTTGCCGTTGCTGTTGACTGCGATATCGATCACCGCCGTGCGCGCCAAGGTGCTCGCGGAATAGGCGATTATCCAGCCGCCGTAGGGTTGAGCGTCGCAGTGCGAAGTCCAACTCGTATAAATCGTGCCGTTCAACAACAGCAATGCCGCCCGCTCCACATACTGCCCCGGGCTGAAAGTGGCTGTTCCGCCGCCCGCAGTCGGATAAGTCGCCGAGATTTCCTTGGGTCCGCCGAACAGTTCAGCTCCCGTCGTCAGGTCGAGCGCGTGTATGCGCTGATGATAGTTCGACGCCGTATCTTTCGACATTGCGACCACGTACAGACTGCCGTGCGTGCCGGCGCTGCGATCGATGACGGGAGTCGAAGTGATGCCGATTTCCGGCGTCACTTGGCCGCAGCCGTGGGTGTCGCTCAGGGACTCGCCCGCCGCCAGTAGCGACACCTGCCATAGGACGGTGCCGGTATCGGTGTCAAAGGCGTACACAGAGTCATGCTCGGTGGCCACGAACACGACGTTGTGCGCCGCTCCGGACAGATTGAGTTTCGACAAATAGAGCGGCTGCGCATCGACCTTGCCATCGGCCTGCAAAGTGCGCAGCAAGCCGAAGGTCGCGGGCGCCACGTTCGAGAGAGTGAGCGTCGATTCCGTCAGATTTTGACCGCTACGACTGGAGTCATACTTGTAAGTGGTCACATCCGTCGAGCCCGCTGCCGCGGACGTCGTGACGGTGAGCGTTGCGGCATTGCTGGACACGCTTCCGAGAGAGTTGGTCACGACGACCAGGAAGGTGCTGCCGGAGTCGGCAGCGACCGCGGCGGGTGTCGTGTAACTCGCTGCCGTGGCGCCGGCAATGGCGGAACCGTTCTTGTCCCACTGATAGGACAAGGGCGCGGTGCCGGTCGCCGCCACCGTGAATGTTGCGGTTTGGCCTTGCGCGACGCTCTGATTGACGGGTTGCGCCGTGATGGAAGGAGCGGACGTCGCCGGGGTCGAACTCGTGACCTCCGTGCTCGCGCCACCACATCCGGCAAACTGCAGAAACGCAGCCGCGCTGGCCATCATCAAAAGCCTTTTGAACATAATGCAGTCTCGATCTATGGCCGGCGAATGAATTAGAGCCGATGAGGTGCGTTCGCCACAATGCGTCGGCGCCCGGCGACGCAGGTAGGTAGCTCCTTACAAGTCGCCGAAATGCACCTGCATCCAAACTAAGGCGGCGATTGCAGCTGTCTCGGTGCGCAATACTCTGGGGCCGAGGCCGACTTGGGCAAAGCCGGCAATCCGAAATGCCTCGAGCTCCTCAGCGGCGAAGCCTCCTTCGGGGCCGACCGCGATTTCAGCCGCCCCCATCGGGTCGGCTCGACCGTGATCCGCAGGTTGCAAGGATCGGCCGGCTGAGGCGGCGGACTCCGGCTCAAGAACCCATCGACGTGCATGGTTCGACGTCAATTCTCCGAGGTAGTTCAACAGAGGTTGAACGGTTTGGATGACAGGCAGGCGATTGCGGCCACATTGTTCGCACGCGCTCGCGGCAACGGCGCGCCAATGGATGGATTTGGATTCGGCTTGACGGGCGTCGAGTCGCACCACGCCGCGTTGGCTCAATACCGGCACGATTCTCGCGACTCCGAGTTCCGTGGCCTTTTGCACGACGAAATCCATCCGGTCGCCGCGCGGAACACATTGGACCAGGGTGACCGCGAATGGCGATTCTCTGTCCACCGCCAGAGCGGAATCGATGGACGCCGACACGCGTGATCCGCGGATTGCTTCGATTGCTGCGGTGAATTCCCGGCCGTCGCCATTGAACAAAATCAGCTGATCGCCGACGCGCGCACGCAGCACTCGCGCCACGTGGGAAGCGGTCTCCGGCGGCAGTTCGACCACGCTTCCAGGAGCCAATTCTGCGTCGATGTAGAGGCGAGTCAACCGCACGGCGGAAGCTCGGAAGGGTTCAGGACGTTCATACGCGTGGAATTGTCGCATATGCCCACCCGGGTACCGGTAACCTAGAGATATGCACTTGCAGGTCGACCCCATGAGCGGACTGATGCACGGCGCCCGCCAAATCGCTTCGCCGAATCGCGACTCGCGTCCGCCGGGAATCGAGGCGGATCTGATCGTGGTACATGGCATCAGTTTGCCCCCGGGCGAATTCGGCGGTCCGTGGATCGATCGGCTGTTTACCAATGCGTTAGCCGGCGAGGTGCATCCGTATTTCGCCCAAGTGGAAACGTTGCGCGTGTCGTCGCATCTGGCGATCAAGCGCGACGGCTCGGCCACTCAATACGTCAGCTTCAATGAGCGCGCTTGGCACGCCGGCAAGTCCTGTTACGAAGGGCGCGAGGCATGTAATGATTTTTCGATCGGTGTGGAGCTCGAAGGCACCGACGATCAGCCGTACGAGGCCGATCAGTACCACACGCTGGCGCGAGTGGTGGCTTCCCTATGCGCTGCGTACCCGCGACTGCGTCCGCACCGACTCGTGGGTCACAGCGATATTGCACCCGGCCGTAAAACGGATCCGGGCCCAGCCTTCGATTGGCAGCTTGCCCGCCGCCTCGTTACCGCCGCCTGTCTATAGCGGCCGCCGTGGGACGGCAGATGCTCATGGCCGCGTTCGCCGCCAGATGACTTCGGTACCGTTTTCGTGACGCGCCAGCACCCGGGCCAAAACGAACAGCAGATCCGACAACCTATTGAGGTAGGCGAGACTCTCCGGCGCGAGAGTGTCGGATCGCGCCAGCGACCAGCAGCGGCGTTCGGCCCGCCGACAGACGGCACGGGCGACATGGCAGGCGGCGGCCGCCGGCCCGCCGCCTGGAAGTATGAACTCCTGAAGGGGCGGCAAAGCAGCGTTGAATCCATCCAATGCGTTCTCGAGCCGCAAAACATGGGCCGATTGGATCACTCGATGACCCGGGATGCACAATTCGCCGCCGAGGTCGAAAAGGTCATGCTGCACTTCCGTAAGACAGCCGGTGATGGTGCTCGGCAGGTTGCCGACGGCCAATACCACGCCGATGGCGCTATTGACCTCATCGACCGTGCCGTAGGCTTCGACACGCAGACTTTCCTTGAGTACGCGCGCTCCGTCGCCGAGACCGGTAGTCCCATCGTCACCGGTCCGCGTATAAATCTTACTGAGGCGGTTCCCCATAGTCTCGAATCCCGCTCACCGACAATATCGTCGAGCGGATGTGACGGTAGCACAAGGTTTGTTAAGGTGGCGCGCATGAAACCTTCTCCCGAATTGCAGGCGGCCTTGGACGCGGCTGACCAAGCGGCCCTGATTGCGCGCTCGTTGTACCGGCACAACCTCGAAGTGCGGATAAAGGCGGATAAATCGCCGGTCACCGAGGCCGACGTGCGTTGCGAGACGGCGATACGCGAAATTCTCGAGGCACGCTTCCCAACTTACGGGTTTTACGGTGAGGAGACCGGCTCGCACCATGTGGACGCCGATAATCTCTGGTTGGTGGACCCCATCGACGGTACCAAGGCATTCGTGCGAGAGTATTCCATGTTCTCGACGCAGATCGCCCTGATGCGGGGCGGAGAACTGGTACTTGGCGTGTCGAGCGCCCCGGTGTATGGAGAAATTGCTTTTGCCGAGCGCGGTTGTGGCGCGTACCTCAACGGCCAAGCCGTCGGCGTGAGTGAAATATCGGCCATTGAAACGGCGGCGCTGTCTTCCGGGAACATGAAATCTCTGGCCAAGGGCCCGCAATGGAAACGCTACGGTCAACTCGTCGCGCAGGTCAATCGCATCCGCGGTTATGGCGATTTCCTGCACTATCACCTGCTGGCGAGCGGCAAAATCGACGCCGTGATCGAATCGGACGTGAATATCCTCGATATTGCCGCATGCGTCGCGATCGTCACGGAGGCGGGAGGGCGTTTCACGGATCTCAGCGGCGCTCCCATCACGCTCGAGTCCACATCCGTGCTGGCCACCAACGGGCTCCTGCATGAGCCGGTACTCCGGGCCCTGGCCTGACGGCCTACTTAAGGTGTCAGGGCTGAAAGAACAACCGTCGGCCGTTCAATTCGGCGACTTCGAAGCGCATGTCGTACAGCGCGGACAAATTCTCAGCGTTCAGGATGTCGACGACGTGGCCGTATTGCCAGGTGCCTTGCTTGCCGATCAGCAGCGCCTCATCGGCGAAACGGGCGGCGAGATTCGGATCGTGCAAGGTCACCACCACCGCGGCGCCCGCGTCGGCACGTTCACGCAGTAGCTGCAGAGCCTCGAGCTGATGATTGGGATCGAGCTGGTTTGTCGGTTCATCCAATAAGAAGAGACGCGGCGTCTGGGCCAGTACCGCGGCCAATGCGGCGCGCCGGCGCTCGCCGCCCGATAGAGTAAAGACGTCGCGATGCTCGTAGCCCGCGAGTCCCACTTCTAAGAGTGAATGCGACGCAATGGCGAGATCTCGCGCGGATTCCCATTGCCAGCGGGCGATATGCGGGTGGCGTCCGAGCAAGACCGTTTCAATGACCTTTGCTGGGAAGGGATCTTCGACATTCTGGGGCAGCAGAGCCATTTCCCGTGCGAGCGCCCGCCGCGGCCACTCGGCCATGGGGCGGCCCGAAATCAGCATCTGTCCCGCCGCGGGCGGGCGCAGGCCGGCGAAGGTATGCAGGGCCAGGCTTTTACCAGCGCCATTCGGACCGAGCAGCGCCAGCATGGAGCCGCGGCAGACTCGAAGATTAAGGCCGCGAATCAACACTCGAGACTGGACGCTTACGTCCAAATTCCGGCATTCGAGCAACGGTGCGATGCCATCAATGCGCATCGCGGCGCAGTCAGCGAGCATGCTGAGGCCAACGAATTTCCAGGGCGGTGGCTGGTCCGACGACCACTTCGTCCAGGCTTGATGCTTGCTGCCATTTGTTGGGTGCGAGCATGCGCCTGCCCGCCATCACTTCGGCCGTCAATTGTGGATACAGCGGCTTTTGCGCCGGATCGCCGTAGCCATCGGGGAAGCGCGGAGCGTCGTCCGATAAATCGTACTTATCGGTGGCGCCCAGCGTGTGCAGTAATTCATGCGCGATGATCACATCGTTCGCCCCCTGCATTTCAGGGGCCGCGAAAGCATACACCACTCCGATGAGTCCCTTGGTGAGACCCAACGAATGGGGCACGGTCGGGTTCAGACCGGGGTCGTGATACAGGACGAAAATGCGAATGTCCTCGGGCTCGGGCACATGGCCGCTCACCCGCCACGCCCAGTAGCGCAGCCGCAGACTCCACAAGGCAGTCGCCAGAGGCCCGGCGCCCGGCGCTCTTGCCGGGGGACGTGATCGCAGTTCCGCGCGAAGCCGGGTTCTTACCGGTTCGCTCGCGTCCACATGATATTCCTGGGCCTCGCGTGCAAAAAACCGATCGACGGGCGTAAAACGACTGCCCTCCAACGCCGCGAGATACGCGCGCGTCACCGGGCTGTCGTCGGCGGCGATGGGATAGATCGCCACATACAGCGGATCGTGCCACCGGGTGCTGCGATAGCGATCCTGCCAAGTCGTCAGAGCGACGACCAGCAATATCAACAAAAGAACAGCGATGCGTAGCTTCTTGAATCCGTCCGAGGCCGGTGTGGGAGGGGTCAATCCGTGGCCTCGACAGTCAATTCGGCGACTTCGCCATCCGCTATCGTATAGGACAGCATCATCGGCTTGCAGCAGACGGGGCAATCTTCGACATAGGACTGTTCGGGTACCGATAGGTCGAGGGTCAAATTGATGGTTTCCCAGCAATTCGGGCAGGTAGCGTCTTGGCCTTGGATGAGGTTCATCGGCGCGTTCTCAACATAATTAAGGTATAGGCAATCATACCGTGGGCGCAGCGCTGCGGCTGGGTGGAAGCCGCTGCGGCAGGCAGCCGGGGCATTGTGACCTGCGGACCGTCACAATTCCGCCCAGATCGCTATACTTTGCTACTGGCTGCGGGGCGAATCAACAAGAGGCATCATGGAGCCGACTGACACGTCAAGATCTGATTATTTCCATCGGGTGGTCGATTGTCAGTGGGCCTGTCCGGCGCACACCGATGTTCCCGAATACATCCGTTTGATCGCCCAAGGCGAGTTCACCGCAGCCTACATGGTGAATCGCGAAAGCAATGTGTTTCCCGGCATCTTGGGCCGGGTCTGCGACCGGCCCTGCGAACCAGCGTGCCGCCGCGGCCGTATCGAGGAGAAACCGGTCGCCATATGCCGGCTGAAACGCGTTGCCGCGGACAACCGTGATGACGTCACGGCGCTGTTGCCCAAGGCGCCGCGCGAGAAAAACGGCAAGCGTATTGCGTGTATCGGCGCCGGCCCGGCCTCGCTCACCGTCGCCAACGATTTACTGCCCCTGGGCTACGAGGTAACCATATTCGAACAATATGCGGTGGCGGGCGGTTTGATGCGCACCAATATCCCGGCTTTCCGTCTTCCGGCGAGCATTCTCGATGAGGAGATTGGCTATATCGTGAACATGGGCGCGGACTTGCGCCTGAACTCACCCGTCAAGAGCATGCAGAAACTGCTCGACTCAGAGGAGTTTGATGCCATTTTTGTGGGCTCGGGCGCTCCGAAGGGCAAGGAGCTGGATCTGCCGGGACGACGCGACAGCGATCGCGTCCATATCGGCATCGCCTGGCTCGAATCCGTCGCCTTTGCCCACGTTGATAAAATCGGCGAAAGAGTACTGATCATCGGCGTCGGCAATACCGCAATGGACTGCTGCCGAAGCTCCTTGCGGCTCGGCGCGAAGAACGTGAAAGTCATGGCGCGCAAACCGCGGCAGTTCTTCAAGGCATCCGAATGGGAACTGGAGGATGCGGAGCACGAAAGCGTCGAGATCATCATCAACCACGCGCCCAAATCCTTTGTGACCGAGGGCGGACGCTTGCTGGGAATGGTGTTCGAAAAACTCGAGTACGACATCGAGAACGGCGATTTCAAGGCGACCCGTTCGTTGGGCGAGGTGTTTTTTCCCTGCGACGATGTCATTTTGGCGATTGGCCAGGAGAACGCATTTCCATGGATAGAGAAGAGCAGCGGGATCGATCTCGACGAGTGGAACGTGCCCAAGGTGGACAAAACCACCTTTCAGTCCACGCTGCCGCAAGTATTTTTCGGCGGTGACGCGGCCTTTGGTCCGAAAAACATCATCTGGTCCGTGGAGCACGGACACCAAGCCGCCATTTCGATGCACAAATTCTGTCACGACGAGGCGGTCGAGGAACGCATGCCCCGCGGCGTGACCTTGTCCAGCCGCAAAATGGGCATGCACGAGTGGGCATATAAGAACGAATACAACGGCGTGGAGCGGCGCCTGGTGCCGCACGTGGACCTCATCGAGCGCTTCAAAAAGATCAACATCGAGGTGGAACTCGGTTTCACCGCCGAGGAGGCGGCGCTCGAAGTACAGCGCTGCTTGAATTGCGACGTGCAAACCGTGTTCGCTGCGAAGTTGTGCATCGAGTGCGACGCCTGCATCGACATTTGTCCGGTCGACTGTCTGACCATCACGCAAAACGGCACGGAGTCTGAACTGCGCTCGAGATTGACGGCGCCGGCGACCAATCGCTCCCAGGCTTTGTATGTTTCGGCCGCGTTGCCGCAAACGGCGCGGGTCATGGTGAAGGACGAGGATGTCTGCGTGCATTGCGGGTTGTGCGCCGAACGCTGTCCCACCGCCGCTTGGGACATGCAGAAATCGACCATTCATATCCCGCATGCGATCGATGAGGAGGCGTTAGTATGCCCAGCCTGATCGCCAATACCGGCAAGATCAACGACTTCGTGGTGAAGTTCGCGAATGTGAACGGCACCGGCTCGGCGAGCGCCAATTCGCTGATCATGAAAGCCATTTTTCGCATGGGTGTGCCGGTTACCGGGAAAAATTACTTTCCCTCGAACATCCAAGGCTTGCCCACTTGGTACGAAATTCGGATAACGCGGGACGCCTATGCGGCGCGCGCCACCCAGGTCGACATCATGGTGGCAATGAATGCAGAAACGTATTCGAAGGATATCCGCGAAGTAGTTTCGGGCGGCTACCTGTTATACGACTCCACCTGGCCGCGCAATGCACTGCTTCAGCGCGGTGACATCACGGTCATCCCTGTGCCCCTCGCCAAACTCGTGAACGAGAACTTCGAGGGCGTCCGCAATCGGATATTGCTGAAAAACATCGCTTACGCGGGCGTGCTGGCTGCCCTAATCGACGTCGATCTAGAGGCGATCAACAAGCTGCTGGGCGAAAGTTACGGCAAGAAGCCGAAACTGCTCGATTCCAATACCCGAGCGCTGCGGCTGGGATACGACTACGTCAAGAAGCATTTAACGTCGCCGTTGCCGCTGCGTGTGGAACACATGGACAAGACGCGCGGCCACATCATGATCGACGGCAACACGGCTGCGGGCTTGGGCTGCGTCTACGCGGGCGCAACGGTGGGCGCCTGGTATCCGATTACGCCATCCACATCGCTGATGGATGCGTTCAAGGGCTTTTGCGAGCGCTACCGCGTCGATGCCGAGACCGGCGAGCGCAATTTTGCGATTTTGCAGGCCGAGGACGAACTCGCCGCCGTCGGCATGGTGCTGGGCGCATCGTGGAACGGCGCCCGGGCGTTTACCCCCACGAGCGGGCCGGGCATTTCGTTGATGAACGAATTCGTCGGTCTCGCGTATTATGCCGAAGTGCCTTGCGTGATCTTCGATGTGCAAAGAGTGGGACCGTCCACTGGCATGCCGACCCGCACCCAGCAATCGGACATCATGCTGTGCGCATACGCGTCGCATGGCGACACGCGGCATGTGCTGTTGTTTCCGGCGAATCCGCAAGAATGCTTTTACATGGCGGTGCAGGCATTCGATATTGCCGAACGCCTGCAGACCCCGGTGTTCGTGCTTTCCGATCTGGATATCGGGATGAACGATTGGATGTGCCCGGATTTGCAATGGGATGACGCTTACCGTCCCGACCGAGGCAAGGTGTTGTCGGCCGATGAGCTTGCGGGTCTCGAGAAGTTCTATCGCTACGTCGACCGCGACGATGACGCGATTCCCTATCGGACGTTACCCGGCGCCAGTCCCAAGGGAGCGTATTTCACGCGCGGTTCCGGCCACAACCAGTACGGCGCTTATACCGAGGATTCAACCGAGTATCAGCTCGTGCTGGATCGCCTGAGGCGCAAATTTATGAACGCGCCGAAGTATTTGCCGAAGCCCGTGCTTGTCGGCAAGGGCACCAATGAGGTTGGCATCGTGAGCCTCGGCAGCTGCGACGGAGCGATACACGAAGCGCTCGACGTGTTGGGCCGCCAGAAAATCGACGTCGATTATCTGCGAGTGAAGGCATTCCCCTTCAATAGCGACGTCGAAGTTTTCTTGAAGGCGCATTCGACTGTTTTCGTGGTCGAACAAAATCGCGATGCGCAGCTGAAATCCTTATTAATCCTCGAAACCGCAGTCGATAAATCCAAGCTATTTTCAATTTTGAGCTACAGCGGGCTGCCGATGTCGGCTCAGCCCATCGTCGATGGGATTCGCGCGAAGCTCGCCGAGGCACCGCGCCTGTCCGCGGTTCCACGCTAGGAGAATGAACCCCCATGTCATACATCAATAAGCCCAAAGTCGCTCATCCTTCGTTGCCGACGAACAAGTTGGGCCTGACGCGTCGCCAATACGAAGGTAGCATGTCGACCTTGTGCGCAGGGTGCGGACACGATTCGGTCACAGCGGCAATCGTCGAAGCATGCTGGGGACTTTCGCTGCAGCCGGAGCAATTGGTGAAGCTCTCCGGCATCGGCTGCTCCTCCAAGACCACCGCATATTTCGTCGGCGGGTCACATGGATTCAATTCCGTTCACGGCCGCATGCCCTCGATCGCCAGCGGCGCCAACGCCGCCAATCGCGCCCTCACCTATATCGGCGTGTCCGGGGACGGTGATTCATTGTCAATCGGCATCGGACAATTCGTGCACGCCATCCGCCGCAACGTCAACATGCTGTATTTGATAGAAAACAACGGCGTCTACGGTTTGACCAAAGGTCAATTTTCCGCGTCCGCAGATATCGGCACCAAGGCCAAACGTGGCGACGTCAATGCATCGCCGCCAATCGACCCGGTGTTGCTGGCGCTGACCTTGGGGGCGACCTTCGTGGCACGCAGCTTTTCGGGCGACAAAGCGCAGCTAGTGCCACTCATCCAAGCGGGGATGCGACACAATGGCTTCGCATTGATCGACGTGCTTTCGCCTTGCGTGACTTTCAACGACCACGAGGGTTCGACCAAGAGCTACACATTTACCCGCGAACACTACCATGCGGCCATGGAGAGCGACTTCGTGCCGAAAGCTGAGGAAATTGCAGTGGACTACCGGTCCGGGGAGTCCATACCGGTGAGTCTGCACGACGGCAGCCGGGTGATTCTGCGCAAGCTCGATCCCACCTATGACCCCACCGATCGCGCTGCCGCCTACAACTACATCGAGACCAAGCTAAAGCAGAACGAATACGTCACCGGGCTCATTCACATCGATGAGAGCGCATCGACGGAGTTCCATGCTCAGAATCACACGGCCCAAGCACCACTGAATACCCTACCTCACGAAAAACTTGCGCCGGGTCGCGCCGCGCTCGACAAACTGATGGACCGCTATCGGTAGCGGGCAGCCCGACGGCGCTCAGGGCTGCAGGCGTGTGCCGGACCAAGGCGCGCTTCGGGCGGGGCTCCCCTGCGCAGTTAAATCCCGCGTCCAGCGTGCGCGGTCGTGGATCCGAAATTCGCCCTCTACCCATAGCTCGACGGCATCCGCATACAAACGAAAGCCCCCCCAATTTGGGGGCCGGGGTACCTCCACGGTGACCACATCGGGCTCGGGCGTGCCGGGGCCCCCGTAGCTGATGCCGAATCGGCGCGCCATCCCGGCGACCGCGGACACGAGAGTTTGCCGGGAATCCACCGGCTGGCTTTGCTCGCTCGCCCACGCACCGAGACGGCTCTGCCAGGCGCGGGTACGAAAATAAGCGTCGTTCTCGGCGTCGCAGAGCGGTTCGATTTGCCCTTCGGCACGCACCTGGCGGTGGCGGTGGTCCCAGTGAAATACCACCGCGGCCCGCGGGTTGCCCGAAAGTTCGCGGCCTTTTCGCGATCGATAATTGGTATAAAACAGGATAAAGCCCGGCTGCGCCGCGATTTCCTTGCACAGCACCACTCGCGCCGAAGGATTTCCGCGGTTGTCGACCGTCGCGAGGACCATGGCGTCGGGGTTGGGTTGGTCGGCATCAACCCGGGCCTGGGCCAGCCACTGGGCCGCGAGGTCGAGCGGATTCGCCGGCAGGGGCTCGGGCAAGGTCTCCGTCCAAAATGTCTTGTTGCTGGTACTCATATGAGAATGTTAGTCGCGCCGTCGAGCTTGCGGTAGTCGCTGCGCCGCCGTACAAGGGATGCGGCCAAAAAGGGGACCCTTCTGATATGAATTTGGATGAACTGAGAATCGAATTGACCGCGCTGGACGGACAATTGGTTGAACTCGTGGCGCGCCGTCAGGCCCTGAGTGAGGAGGTGGCCGCGGTCAAGCGAGCCACCGGACGCGCTACCCGGGACTTTGGCCGGGAGCGTGATGTCATTTTACGCGGCCGCAACACTGCTGAACGCCTCGGAGTGTCGCCGGATCTGGTCGAATCCCTGCTCCGGCAGCTGATTCAATCCTCTTTGGCCACCCAGGAGCAGGCGCGTGTCGCCGCCCAGGCGCAAGGCAGCGGCAAGCGCGCGCTGGTCATTGGCGGCCGGGGAAAAATGGGCGGTTGGTTTGCGGAATTTCTGGCCTCACAGGGTTTCCGCGTCGCCATTGCAGACCCGATGGGCGGTATCCCCGGCTTTGATAGCGTTGTCGATTGGCAGAGCGATGCTCTTGATTTCGACTTGATCGTCATCGCGACGCCGTTGAGCGCCACGACGCCGGTGCTGAAGAGTTTGGCGCAACGCGCGCCGCGGGGTCTGATATTTGATTTGGGATCGCTGAAGACCCCGCTGCGCGCGGGCCTCGATGCACTGGTCAAGGCGGGCTGCCGGGTGACGTCGTTGCATCCCATGTTCGGACCCGATACGGAGCTACTGTCGGGTCAGCACGTAATTTTCATCGATTTGGGGCACGAGCAAGCCCTGCAGGAGGCCCAGGAATTGTTCGCCCCCACCATGGCCGAACGAGTCGTCATGGATCTCGATGAGCACGACCGCTTGATCGCTTATGTGCTGGGACTCTCGCACGCACTCAACATTGCGTTTTTCACCGCCCTCGCCGAGAGCGGCGAAGCGGCGCCGCGTCTAGCGAAACTATCGAGCACCACTTTCGATTCCCAGCTGGAAGTTGCCAGCCGCGTGGCTGCCGAGAGCCCAGACCTATATTTTGAAATTCAGAGTTTGAACGACTACGGAGGGGAGTCTCTGCTCGCCTTGCAACAGGCGGTGGAACGGCTGGTGGGCGCGGTCAAGGCGAAAAATTCCGGTGAGTTCACCGCGCTGATGACCCGAGGCCGCGCCTATTTGGATGTGCGGGCGGCCGCGCGTGCGGGCTGACGGCGCTGATTGGGATGGCCCACATGGATGATGTAATTCAGGAGAACGAGGACCTCAAACGGCGCCTCGTAGAACTGACTGCGGAAGCCGCCAACAACGAGTCCATCATGAAGCGCACGCAGGCGCGTGAATTGACTCTGCTGCGCGCCGATAGCCTGGCACAGCTTTTGCGCGATCTGGTGGATGGACTTCGCGAGTCTTATTCGCTCGATGCCGTGAGCGTGGTGTTGCTCGATCCTCAGCATGAGATTCGCCATCTGCTCATGGCGGATCGCCACAGGCCAGAGGAATTCAAGCAAATTTTTTTCGTTGATTCGCTGATTGGTTTGGCGCCGCAATTGGCCGTCCTGCACCGACCGTGGCTGGGTCCCTTCGTCGGAGCGGATCATCATCTGCTCTTTGCGGGTGCCGCACATCTCAAAAGCGCGGCCCTGCTGCCGTTGCCCCGCAAAGACCGCGTGACCGGTGCATTGTGCTTCGGCAGCCGGGATCCGGCACGCTTCACCCGTCATCACGGCACGGACTTTCTGGGGCACCTCGGGGCGGTCGCAGCGGTATGCATCGAAAATGCCGTCAATCACGCACGATTGCTGCGCGCCGGCATCACGGACTACCTCACCGGTTGGCACAATCGACGCTATTTGCAGCAGCGTTTGAAGGAAGAATTGGCGCGCGCGCAACGCCGCGGCGGATCGATCGCCTGCCTGATGATCGACATTGATCGATTCAAGAATATCAATGACGGCTACGGACATCTCGCCGGGGACAACGCGCTCAAGGAGATTGCGCAGCGCGTCGAAACGCAAATTCGCAGCATGGACACGGCTGCGCGTTTCGGCGGCGATGAATTGGCGGTGCTTTTACCCGATGCAAGCGCGGTCGAGGCGGCGAGGCTGGGGGAGCGCATTCGTGAAGTCATCGCAGCGGTACCGTTTCCACTGACCGCGCAGATCGATCGCGATCTGACCGTCTCGGTGGGAGTCGCGGCGGTATCGCCGGGACGCCATGAAACGGATTTGAAGTCATTGGGGGATCGCCTGCTGGCGGATGCCGATGCTGCGTTATATCGGGCCAAGGCGCTCGGACGAAATCGCGTCCAAGTGGGCCCGGGCTAGCATCCCCCGGCCGTTCTGCCCCAAGCCTTCGGCGACAGCGGCGGCTCTTAAGAGTTAATTCGCCGTTCGCGGCGCATCAATATCAGGAATAGCGGCACGCCAATCAGCGCGGTCAGCGCGCCCACCGGCAGTTGCCGCGGCGGGGCGGCGATTCGTGCGAGAGTGTCCGCCAAAGTCAGCAAGCTGCCACCGAGCAGCATCGACCCTGGTACGACGATGCGATGGTTGCTGCCCGCGACGAGCCGTACCACGTGGGGTGTAACCAGACCAATGAAGCCGATCCCCCCGGCATTGGTCACCGCGGTCGCTGTCAAAGCAGCCGTGGCGCCGAATAAGGCTATACGCGCCGGACCTAATGCAACCCCCAATGCCTGCGATTCGATTTCGCCGCGCGACAGGACATTCAGGGTTCGCGCGCCTGCGGTCGCGAATCCGCCGAAGAGCAATAAAATGCCGACCGCAAATGGGGAAAATGCGGCAAAGGACAAATCGCCCATCAGCCAGAACAGCATGCCGCGCAAACGGGTTTCATCGCCCAAGGCCAGCATCAGACTGACGATTGCAGTACAACCGGAGGCGACCACCACACCATTGAGCAGTAGTCGCTGCGGCGTCCAACCGCCGCGCCCGTGTGCCAGCGCGAACACGAGCACAGTCGCCGCCAGCGCCCCCGCTCCAGCGGCCCAATCAATGATCAATCCGCTAAATCCGAGGAGCATCACCCCCAACGCCGCCACCGCAGCCCCGCCGGAAATACCCAACACAAAAGGATCGGCCAGAGGGTTGCGCAGCAGCACCTGCATCAGCACACCGGCGAGCGCCAGCAAGCCCCCGATGCTGAATGCGTTTAAGGCGCGCGGCAGGCGCAGATCCAAGATCACTTCGCGCGCCACCGGATCGTGGCCGTCCAATAGCGCCGCGAACAGGTTATCGAAGCGCAGCGACGTGCTGCCGACGGAAATGGCCACGCCGAGGCTCAAAACCGCTATGAGCAGCAATAAGGCGAGCAATCTACCGGTTTTCATGTGCCGCGTACCATACGTACCAAGCGATGCGACCACAAGCGGGCGGTGATATGGAACAATTGCCGTTATGTCCATTGAGCCCACCATCGACTACATCGACAAGGACGGATTTCGCGCCAACGTCGGGATCGTGCTTACCCGGGGGTCGCGAGAAGTGTTCTTGGGGGGGCGGGTAGGGGGTCGGGGTTGGCAATTTCCGCAGGGTGGCGTCAATCGTGGGGAGCGCGTCGAAGACGCGTTGTTTCGGGAACTGAAAGAGGAAATCGGCCTGGAGCGTGCGGACGTAGCGGTGTTGGGCTCGACCCAGGGATGGTTGCGTTACCGGCTGCCGCGGCAGTACGTGCGCGACCGCTGCATCGGACAGAAGCAACGCTGGTTTCTGCTGGAACTCCTGGCAGAGGAAGCGAAGTTGCGGTTCGATTCGACCGCTACGCCGGAGTTCGATCGTTGGCGATGGTCGGACTATTGGACGCCGGTTCGGGAAGTGGTCTATTTCAAGCGGCGAGTCTATGTGCGCGCCCTGCGCGACTTGGGCAGAATCTTATTTCCGGAGGGACTGCCGCCCTACCCGGAATGGTGGCCGGCAATCGAGAGCGGGATCGCCGGCGGCGTAAGCAAGAGGCGCTAATATCACGAACGGCACGTCGCTATGGACTTAAATGCTCGCTGCGCTTAACCAGGCTTGACCACGGCCAGCACGACGATGGCGACCAGAAGCAACGAGGGAACTTCATTGAAGCCGCGGTACCATTTGGAATTATGCGTGTTGCGGCCGGCGGCGAAATCGCCGGTCAGCTTGTGGCAGAACCAGTGATAAGCGATGAGCGCCAGGACTAGAAGCAGCTTGATCTTCAACCACGTCAGGCTCAGATAAATAGGTGCCCCCGCGATCATGGCGACGCCCAAGGCTACGCTTGCCACGGCCCCTATGGTCATGATGGCGAGCAATCGCTTTTCCATTATTTTGAAACGCTCGATGCTGATAGGATCCTCGGCATCCGCGTGGTAGACGAACAGGCGCGGCAAATAGAACAAGCCCGCGAACCAGGTGACCACCGAGATGACGTGAAATGCCTTGAGCCAGAGCATCAGCGTTTCCTTGTGCCTATCGCATCGATGATACCGTGAGGGTCTGTCTTAGGGGGCATCCCTTCGTGTAATGTCTGTACCCTTAAGCGGTCGGGCCGAATCGATATATGGCGGATTCATTTGGCAAACTGGTCGTCAGATCATATGCGCCGAAGCACCGCGCACTGCTGTGGAGCGTGGCGGGACTGCTCACGGCGGGAGTTCTCTACGCGACATTCGAACTCGGCCGTTGGGACGCGGGTTTCCGCGTCGTTGATTCGGTGCGCGGTGCATTGTCCGCGAGTACCCGCATCCGCGACCTCGAGGCTGCGAATGCCAAACAGCGCAGCCAGTTGGAAGCGGGCGAGGTTGCGCGGCGCGTGGATCGTGAGGGTTACAAACAGGTGGAGCGCAGCTTGGGCGACATGCAGAGTCAGATCGCGCGTCTGAACCAAGATTTGTCGTTCTATCGAGGGTTGGTGCAGCCCGACTCCATCATTCACGTCAAAGTACAGCAAATGCAAATCGTGCCGCAGACCACCCCCGGCCAATACCGACTGAAATTCGTGTTGCTGCAAACCGGCAAGCCCGACAGCGTGGTGGCAGGCCATGCTGGAATCACCATTGATGGGCTGCTCAAGGGAAAGCCTTCGAGTTTGACCTTTGCGCAGGTAACCCCCAATCGGCGCGTCGGCCTGGCATACTCTTTCCGTTACTTTCAGGATTATGACGAACCCGTACAATTGCCCGCCGGATTCGAGCCGACGCGCGTTGGGATCGATATTCACAGCGGCCGAGATAAAGACGCCAGCCACGCCTTTCGACAGGCATTCGTGTGGAAAGCCCAAGGAATGTCGGTTGAAACCGAGGCGGCCGGCAATCCTCTTAAGGGTGAGGTAGATGTTCAAGCGGAAACAACCGAGTAACGCGAAAATCGACACTTTGATCGGTGCCAAGACTCGGATCAATGGCGATGTCGAGTTCGCCGGCGGCTTGCACCTCGACGGCTACATCAACGGCAACGTCAGGGCGGAACAGGACCCAGGCGCATTCTTGTCAGTGAGCGAGTCCGGCTGCGTAGAAGGCTCTGTTGTCGCGCCCCGAGTCATTTTGAATGGTTTCGTCAAAGGCGACATTGAGGCCGGCGAACGCGTCGAACTGGGGTCGAAAGCGTCGGTATTGGGCAATGTTCACTACAGCATCATTGAAACGGCGGTGGGCGCCCAAATCAATGGGAAGTTGATTCATCGAGCGGATTCCGGAGCTACCGCGGGTCAAGCGGGCGCCCAGGCGGCAACATCCGGTGAACTCGCTCCCAAACATGACCCTTTGCTTTGATTGGGCGACGCCCGCCGAGTAGACTACGGCTATGAGTACTACCTCCGCATCGATGGCTCTGGGCGACCTGGCTCCGCCTCCGCCGAATGTCCTGGTCTTCACCGATGCCGCGGCAGGCAAGGTGGGCGAATTGATTCTTGCGGAATCAAACCCGAATCTCAAGCTGCGCGTATTCGTGTCGGGAGGCGGGTGTTCCGGTTTTCAGTACGGATTCACCTTCGATGAGAAAATCGAGGACGGCGATTTTTGCGTGGAGAACCAGGGTGTGCAGTTGCTGGTGGATCCGATGAGCGCGCAATACCTGATGGGTGCCGAGATCGATTACAAAGATGATCTCCAGGGCGCACAGTTTGTGATTCGCAACCCCAATGCGAAAACGACCTGCGGTTGCGGATCTTCGTTCTCAGCCTAAAAATGTTGACCTTGTAGATGAGCGGCGGCCGTGTCGTACCCGACGTGCTCGCCGCCGTCGATTTGGGTTCCAACAGCTTTCACATGGTCGTGGCCCGCCACTCGCATGGCCAGCTCGTCATTTTGGATCGCCTTCGGGAAATGGTGCGCTTGGCCGCCGGCTTGAGCGACAGCGGGCGCTTGGATGATGCTGCCGCCGAGCGCGCCCTGCGCTGCCTCGAGCGATTCGGACAACGGCTGCGAGCCATGCATGCCAACAGCGTACGCGTGGTGGGAACCGACGCTTTGCGGCAGGCGAAACGCAAGCGCTGGTTTTTGGAGCGGGCGCGCGCCGCGCTCGGACATCCCATAGAAATAAT
This sequence comes from Pseudomonadota bacterium, assembly GCA_030775625.1. Lineage (GTDB taxonomy): Bacteria > Pseudomonadota > Gammaproteobacteria > Steroidobacterales > Steroidobacteraceae > Bog-1198. The sequence goes on from JALYIW010000228.1 coordinate 50,281, forward strand.
CTCCGGATTGGAAGAGGCGCGACTGATCTATTCGGGCGTGGTGCACACCAGTCCGATGAACCCCGATAAACGGCTGGTCATCGATATCGGCGGCGGATCGACGGAGGTGGTGATCGGCGAAGGATTCGATCCGCTGCTGCTCGAAAGCCTTTCCGTCGGATGCGTGGGCCTGAGCGCCATTTGTTTCGATGACGGCAGGATTTCGGAGAAGCGTTTCGAACGCGCGCGAACCGCGGTCAGATTGGAACTCGAACCGCTTCAAGAGGCGTACCGCAAGCTCGGTTGGCTGCAGGCGTTCGGCAGTTCCGGAACTGTGCGGGTCATCGGCGACGTAGTGCGGCGGCTGCACCCCGACGCGCCGCATATCACGCTCTCGAACCTACGCTCCGTGTATGACCGGGTGATCGCCGCAGGCCACGTGGATGAACTCGACCTGCCTGATGTCGATGCAGAGCGGGCGCCGGTGTTTCCCGCAGGCCTGGCAATTCTGCTCGAGATAGTCGAGAGCTTCGGCGTCGATCGAGTCCGCGTCGCCGAGGGCGCGATGCGCGAAGGATTGCTCTATGATCTCATGGGTCGGTTCACCGACGAAGACGCGCGCGTACGCACCGTTCGAGCCATGGAAAAGCGCTACCATGTGGACGGTTTGCAGGCCGATCGGGTCGAGGCCACCACCGTTCAACTACTCGAACAAGTGGAATCCGAATGGGGACTCGAAGATCCGCTCGCGGAATCCGTCTTGCGTTGGGCAGCGCGACTGCACGAAACCGGTCTCGACATCGCCCACTCCAAGTATCAGCGCCACGGCGCTTATTTGTTGCAGCATGCCGACATGCCGGGATTTCCGCGGGAAGAGCAGCTGCTGTTGTCGTCTCTGGTGGGCGGACATCGCCGGCAATTATCCTTCGAATCGCTCGAGGACTTGCTGCCGCCTTGGGATCGCCGCGCGGAGT
>JALYIW010000229.1 GCA_030775625.1 Pseudomonadota bacterium
ATCCAAGACCCAGCGCCGATATCGACACCCAACCCGGCATTGCGAGGCCCAGGAATCTCCATGTGACCTTGGCGCACTCGCCGGATCCGGTAAGCACCTTGGTGAGGACTTCACCCAGCGAAAACACTTTAAGCATGAAATCGAGCGATGCCCCGCACGCCGGCACCTGGTCGGGCGGCAGGCTCTGCAAATACACTTGCCGCAACGCAATTCCGACGGTGGCCAGCGCGGCCACGGCGAGCAGGGCCGCATAAATGCGTCTGCGCCGTCCCACCGGGTCGTGCAGGGCGGCGATCAAGAACACCAGCCCCAGTGCGAACACCCCAACCCGCTGAAAAATGCACAAAGGACACGGCTCCAAGTGCAGCACGAATTGCGCGTAGTAGGCGTAACAGAGCAGGCATGCACAAGCCAGAGAGCCGCACAGATTCCCGTGCCGCGACGTCATCAGCGGCGATTGACCGCGTTCGCCGCATCGATTTGCTTGGCCACGTCCTCGAGAGAGGTGTGGCGGATGTCTTTACCGTGAACCATATAGATCACATATTCGCAGATATTCTTCGCGTGATCACCGATCCGCTCCAAGGCGCGGACGATCCACATGATTTCCAGCGCGCGCCGAATGGTGCGCGGGTCTTCCATCATGAAGGTTATGCACTGGCGCTGGATGGACTCGTACTCCTCGTCGACCATCTTGTCTTCCTTGGCGGTCTTGAGTGCGGCCAATGAGTCCATGCGGGCGAAGGCGTCGAGGGCATCATGCACCATTTGCGCTACTTGCCGGCCCAGATGTTTGACTTCGCGGTACTTATCCACGGGGCGCTCCATGGTGGCGAGTCGCGAGGCTATGTAGCCTATTTTTTCGCCCTCATCGCCAATCCGCTCGAGGTCTGTAATAGTCTTGATGATGGCCACGATCACCCGCAGGTCGCCCGCTGCCGGGGCGCGAATCGCCAAAATGCGGCTACATTCCTCGTCGATCGACAATTCCATGCCGTTGACCTTGTAATCGTCGGTCGCGACCGATTCGCCCAAACGACTATCGCCCTCCACCAACGCCGTGATCGCCTTGTGGAGCTGTTGCTCCACGAATCCGCCCATCTGCAGCACCTGATTGCGAACCTTTTCCAGATCTTCGTTGAAGCGCCGGGAGATGTGATGTGTAAGGTCGGCCGTTTCCATAAAAATTACCTTGGAGCCAAAAGTGGAGAAACCACGTGCGTGCGCCGCTGGCGTCTGCAAACGCGGGAGTTGATTTACATCCGATTACCGTTCACGTCAACACAATGAAGGACTATTTGTGACACGTCGCCTCAAGCCCGCGCTGCCTCGCGGATATCCTGCTTCCAAATCCGCTGCACAGGGAAATGACATGTGAACGTGCTGCCCTTGCCTTCGGTACTTTGCACATCGAGCCAGCCGCCGTGGCGCTGCAATGCGTGCTTGACGATGGCAAGGCCAAGACCGGAGCCGCCCTGACCGCGGGAGCGTCCGGCATCGACCCGGTAGAACCGCTCCGTCAGCCGCGGCAGGTGTTCGGCTGGAATACCAATGCCGCTGTCGACCACGGAGAAATATGCGCCCTCGCCATCGACCCACCACCGCATACGCACAGTCCCGTCGGCCTGAGTGTATTTCATGGCATTCACCAACAAATTCGTAAAGGCGGACTCCAGGTCGTGTGCGGAGCCAAACAGCCCGTCCGCGGATTCCAGGTCCAGCAACACCTGGCGCGGTCGATCGGCGCTGATCAGGGCATCGCGGTGCATGCGTTCCAACATGCTCGGAACATCGATTGATTCACGCGCGGCGTCGCCGTCCGTGGACTCCAAACGCGACAATTCCAACAGGTCGGCGATGATGGCATTCATGCGCTGCGCTTGGGCGCGCATATCCTTGATCGGTCCGGACCAGGCCGGATCGATCGAGGTATCCTCTGCCAGCGTATCGAGATAGCCGGAGATCACCGTCAAGGGCGTGCGCAACTCATGCGAGGCGTTGGCGACGAAATCCTTGCGCATCGCTTCGAGGCGCATTTGCCGGGTGACATCGCGCACCAACAGAAGTGAGTGTCCGCCGCCATATGGAACCATTTGCAGCGCGAGGTACAAATCCAACTGCACCGGAGGCCGAATGATCAATGGCATTGTGTAATCGTCGCCGTGCAAATAGAGCACGAACTCCGGCGAGCGGATCAGATTGTCGATTCGCAGCCCCACATCCACCGGTCGCCTCAACCCCAGCAGACGCGCCGCCTGCCGGTTGAACCACACGATATCCCGTTGTGTGCTCAAGATGATGACGCCATCCGGCAAGGCGGCCGTTGAGCGGCGCAATTCTCGAAACAGCTGTACCAGCCGCTGTTTGTGGAATTGTTTCCTGCGGTGTAGGCGCACCACTTGCGCCACGATATCGCCCCAGATGCCGCCGAAATTCGGGGGATCGAGCTGCGAACGTAATCTAAGCCACCGGTCGAGCCGATACAGGATGATGAGCTGCCATGCGAGGTATAAACAGGCGGCCGCCAGGATCCACAGCCAAACGGGTCCTACGAGCAGACCCACACAGAGGCCCAACACCAGAATGCCCGCGAGCCGCGCGAGCGCGAAAGTCCACATCGCTGCCATTGGCTAGGAGATATCTCGCCTCATGCGTCCCGCGTCGAAAAACGATAGCCGGCGCCACGCACTGTTTGCACCAACCGGTCCAGTAGATAAGGCTCGAGCGCCTTGCGCAGTCTGCGAATGTGCACATCCACAGTACGCTCTTCGACATAAGTATTACCGCCCCATACCCGGTCTAGCAACTGACCGCGCGTAAACACCCGTTCGGGGTGAGTCATGAAGAAATGCAGTAACCGGTACTCCGTCGGTCCGACCGCTATCTCGCTCTCGCCGGTGCTGACTCGGTGGCTGGAATCATCGAGTTTCAGGCCTTCGACTTCCACGACGTCGGCCGCGCCGCCAGGGGCCGCACGACGTAGAACCGCCTGGATACGTGCCAATAGCTCGCGGGGCGAGAAGGGCTTGGTTATATAGTCATCGGCGCCTCCCTCGAGGCCGCCCACCTTATCCTGCTCCTCAGCCCGGGCGGTAAGCATGATCACGGGAATCTCTTCGGTATCCTTGGCGCGTCTCAAGGATCGAGTCAGTTCCAGCCCGCTCATGTCGGGGAGCATCCAGTCTACCAGCAACAAATCCGGCCGCACATCGACGATCTGGGCGCGCGCCTCGCGGCAGTCCTCCGCCTCGCCCACGTCGTAGCCCGCGCGCCGCAAGCCGAACGCGATCAAATCGCGGATCGGTTTTTCATCTTCGACAATGAGGATGCGTTTGGCTGTCATTAGGTCAATCCGTTGATTCTTCAGTTAGCACGGTATTACAGCCGGCAGTTGTGACAGTTCCATGACGGCGCTACTGGGGCCTCGCCTGTCGGCGTTCGGCTTCGGTGTGGGCCACCTTGTCCCGTAAATATACCGGGCGCAATTCGCTGGGGTCGATTCCTTCCCCCGCCGCCAGCCGCAAGGCGCCGAGCCTGGCGATATGCCCCGCCGTCGGCAACGCCCGAGCAGCGGCGGAACTTACCTCCACGCCCGGCAAAGCGCCAAGGGACGGATACGCCGAGAAGCCACGCCCAATTCCTCGATAGCGAGCCGCACTGGCCGGCCTCGCATTGACAGAGGCGAGGGGTGGTGAGTCTGGCAGTTTCACCGTGCCGGGAGGTCCGACCCGAGGCGGGCTTAAGATGATGACGCCGCGGGCCGCGTCGGCGGCAAAGCAGGCCCAGTACACTTCTCCCATGCGCGCATCGAGGCAGACCAACGTGCGAACGGCGCCTTCCCTAACGGCTTGCAGGGCCAAGGCCTCCAAGCTCGACACCGGCACGACGGCCAAACCCGCACCAAAAGCCAATCCTTGCGCCACCGCGACGCTGATCCTCACGCCGGTGAAAGCGCCTGGGCCGACGCTGGCGGCGAGGCCGTGCAAATGGCATAACTGGATATCAGATTCTGCCAACACGGAATCCACCATGCGCAGAATCTGGTTCGCATGGGACTTGCCGAGTTCTAAATACCGTTCGATGAGTTGCACGCCGCCGGGCTGCGATGGGTCATCGCTGAGCAGCGCCACCGAACAGGCCTCGGTCGCCGTGTCGAGTGCCAAAACGCGCATGGTCTTAAGTCGCCTGCGATGCTATGGGCATCGCGGGTAGCAGCGCGTGTAAGCGCTGCGCCAGAAATTGCGCGCCGACCGCGCCGTCGGTAATGATCGGACTGGGGGGCAGTGCCTCCAGGAAGACGCGCCCATAGGCCTTGGTCCTCAATCGCGGATCGCCGATGACGATGACTCCAAAATCCTCGAAGTCACGAATCAAGCGTCCCACTCCCTGTTTGAGGGCCAGCACCGCTTGCGGCAGCTGGTATTCGAAAAAGGGGTTGCCGCCGCGCCGCCGGATCCCTTCCAAGCGCGCCTTCAGCAGCGGATCGTCGGGTGAGGCGAAAGGCAGCTTGTCGATGGCCACGATCGACAGCGCTTCTCCCTTCACGTCCACCCCCTCCCAAAAGCTTCCCGTCGCCAGCAGCACCGCATTGCCTAGTTCCCGAAAGCGATTCAATAAAGCTTCGCGGGGCGCCTCGCCCTGCACCAGCACCGGAAACGCCGGGTTCGGAAATCGCGCCTGTAGCGCCCTTACGCCCTCAGCCAAAGCGCGATAGCTGGTATACAGCAGAAAGGCGCGCCCGCCGCTTGCCTCCAGCAAGGGCGCACAGGCTTCAATGAAGCGTGCCGCGAACGCCGGACTTTGCGGGTCGGGCATCTTCGGCGGCAGAAAAATGCGCGCTTGATCACGATAGTCGAAAGGGCTACCGATGCGCAGCGTGCGCGCCGCAGGCAAACCTATCCGGGCGGCAAAGTGAGAAAAATCCTCGCCGATGGCCAAGGTCGCGGAAGTGAAAACCCATGCACAAGGGCGAGCCTCGACATACTCCCGCAGGCGTTCAGCGATTTCAAACGGGGTGTAGTGCAATAGTAGGCCGCCCGGGTTGGCATCCACCCAGCGCAATCCCGTATCCATCGGCAACTCGCGCAACGCCGCCAGTCCATTGGCCAAAGTCGTAGCGCGCCGGGCGCAATTGGCCGTCCCCGGACCCGCGCCCAATCCTTCGAGTTGCACGGCGATGTCGCTGATGGCGGTTTCGAGTTCCGGCAACAAGTCCAAAAACGCCTCAGGCAGACTGGTCCACTCATAGCGCCCGGGTCCACGCTGCAAAGTAGCGCGCAATTCCTCCAGCCGATTCTCCACTGCGATAACGGCCGCCGCCAGCGCGGGAGCGCGCACGCCGGCCGCGGTCATTTCCGCCGTCGCGTCGCGCATCACGATTTGTACCTGACGTACCGACCACAACTGACCGAAAAATTGTGCCGCGATATCCGGCACCTGATGCGCCTCATCCAAGATCACCGCTTCTGCACCGGGCAACAAATCACCGAAACCTTCATCCTTGAGCGCGAGATCAGCCAGTAACAAATGATGATTGACGACGACGATGTCCGCGGCCTGGGCATTGCGCCGGGCCTCGAATACGTGGCAGCGCGAATATTCTGCGCACTCCTGACCCAGACAATTTTCCCGCGTGGAGGTAATGTCCGGCCATATCGACGACTGCTCCGGCAGATCAGTGAGCTCGGACAAATCACCACTCTTGGTGGTAGCCGCCCAGCGCGAGACTCGCGCGAGAACGCGCGCGACACCCCTCTCGCCGCCGAGCAACGAGCCCTGCTGAGTCGCCAATTCCAAACGATGCCGGCACAGATAGTTGGCGCGGCCTTTGAGCAGTGCGATCTTCGCCGGCAGGCCCAAGGCTTTGGCCAAGAGTGGCACATCGCGGCGGAACAGTTGATCCTGCAAGGTGCGCGTGCCGGTGGAGATGATCACGCTGCGTCCCGAGAGCAACGCGGGCACCAGATAGGCAAAGGTTTTGCCCGTGCCTGTGCCGGCTTCGACGATCAACGGTGTGAGTCGCGCCAAAGCGATGCCCACGGCTTTGGCCATGGCCGCTTGCTCGGGTCTGCAGGCGTAGCCCGGCAGCGCCCGCGCCAACGGCCCTTGCGAACTGAAGACGTCGTTGTAGTCACTGTTCATGGCCTATTTGACCACCGCGCGAAAACGCACGAACGCCACCGAGTTCACCTTCAAGTCGCTCTTCAATTGCCAGCGAATGTGCGTGTAGTCGGCAGC
>JALYIW010000230.1 GCA_030775625.1 Pseudomonadota bacterium
TGCCGGACCCGCCCCGGGCACTTTGCCCCCTGGCGCCCCATTGCCGGGCGCACCGCCGCCGGGGGCATTGCCGCCGGGCGCAGCGAAATAACTTGAGCGCGCAAAGTGCGCGTTAGCGGCCGGCCGAATCGCGACAAAAAATGACGAGAGGGATGCAGGAGTTTGTTGCAAGGAGGCGCCACTGGAATTTTGATCAAAATCGGGGGGATATAAAATGCGAAGAGAGAAAATGCGATCTGTAACTGCTTATGCGCTTTGCGCAACCATCATGGGTTCTGTAGTGGCCATTGCGCCTGCGTCGGCCCAAACGGCCGCAGCCCCGGACGCCGATGCGTTCGGCTCACTGACTGAAATCGTCGTGACCGCCACCAAGCGCGTCGAGAGCATTCAAACCGTTCCGATTTCGATCGCCGTGGTGTCCCAAGCGCAACTGCAGGAGCAGAATGTGCTGGACACGGCGGATCTCGGCCGGGTTACTCCGAGTGTGGCATTCAATCAAGTTTTCATTGCGGCCGGCAACGCCTTCAGCGTGCGTGGGGTCGGCAGCCTCGCCGGCGGCGCCGCCGTCGATCAGTCGGTGGGCGTCGCATTCGACGGCGTGCCGCTGGGTTCGGCCGCGGGCAACATCTCCGATCTGGTCGATATGCAGCGGGTGGAAGTTCTCAAAGGTCCCCAAGGCATGCTGTTCGGCAAGAACGCATCGGCCGGCTTGATCAACCTCGTATCGACCATGCCGAATATCGGCAAGACCGAGGTCATCGGCCGGGCTTCCTATGGCACCTTGAACGATCAGCAATACGAAGCCACCGCGAATTTGCCGCTCGGCGATACCACGGCGGTCCGCGTCTCGGGCTGGAAGTTCAAGCATGACGGAACGGTGCTCGAAAGAAAGACCGGCCAACGCATGAACGACAAGAATACGGCGGGCGCGCGTCTGCGACTTCGATGGCTGCCGGTGGAAAATCTCGATTTTAATTTCACGGCCGAATTCCAGAATCACGTGCAAAACGGCACCGCGTACACCGTGCGCTCGTACGGACCTGCGGTGGGACTGGCGAACGGGCCGACCGTGGCTGCCTATGAGCAGTCGCGCGGCATATTCGCAAGCCCGACCAACCGAACGGCGGACGACCCGGGCAATAGCGAGCCGTTCTTCGATCGTGGCAATACCAGTGCCTGGACCTTTCAGGGCGACTACACGATACCCAGCGGCGGCATAGTCACCTCGGTATTGTCGTATCGTGCGAACAACCTTGCCCAGAACGGCGCCGCATATCCGGTCTCATATGCCTTCCCATATCAAGGCAGTCAAACGGTGAACAAGGATGTTGGCCATTATCGGCAATTGACCGCTGAACTGCGTTACGCCTCCCCCCTAACGGACCGCCTGCACTACGTCGCCGGATTGTTTTTCTTCAAGGAGAAGCTGACGGATGGGTTCACATTGGGCGCGGCTAACGTCTTGGGCAATTTCCTTCCTCTGGACGTCCTTAACTACGGCGTGCAGCGAGGCGACAACAAGAGCTCCGCAGCCTTCGGCGAAGCGACCTTCGACATCACTCCGCAGCTGCATTTCATTGCCGGGGCACGCGAATCGCATGACGACGATGCGGGCAATATCCATCGTATCCAGTTGACCCCGACGCCGCCTTATGGCGCTCTTTTCGGACTCTCGGGCCCCGGCGATGCTTTCGGTACCCTCGACTACAATGCGCGCATCACGGATACATTGACCTCGTGGCGCACGGGATTGCAGTATCAAATGACGCCGGACGCGATGGTCTATCTGACCGCCTCGCACGGCTACAAGGGACCCGGCGTCGCGTTGAATATTTTCACGGCATCCACCGATCCCGGCTTCGCCGCGACCAAAGGTGTCGTGAAGCCCGAAGTTGCCACGGCTTACGAAATGGGTGTCAAAACCCAGTGGTTCGAGCGTCGCGTGACCGTCAACGTTGCCGCGTTCGACGAGACTTTCACGAACTTCCAGGCCACGCAGAGGTCGACGGGGAGCGCCAATGGGGTGCTCGTGACCAACGCGCCGCGCATGAAAAGCGATGGCGTGGATTTCGACGCCAATTTCGTAGTTACGAACGAGTTCAACATCAGCGCGGCTATGACTTATGCCAATTCACGCTTCACGGAGTTCAGCACCGCCCGGTGCTATGGCACGCAAACGGTCGGTTGTGTCAACAACACACAAGTTTTGTCGGGCGTAAGCCTTAACAATGCTCCGAAGGTGTCGGCGAACGTGAACGCGCGCTACGATGCACCCCTGACCGCCGACCTGCGTTATTTTTTCGATGTGAACGATGCCTACAAGTCCAAGGAGCACTTCGAAACCGCCAACAGCCCCTACGAGGTTCAGCCCGCCTACAACATCGTCAATGCCTCGGTCGGCGTGCGTGCGGCAAGCGGCCATTGGGGCGTGACGGGGTCCGTGGACAACCTGGCGAACACGCACTACGTCAATTCGATGCTGGACCAAGGCGGAGTCTTCATCGGCCAAATCATCGGTTACGATACGCTGCGCACGTATCACGTGGCGCTCGACGTACGCTTCTAGCGAGCGCAACGCCGGCGGGATCGCCCGCCGGCGTCTGCAGCGAATGGGTCCGTCGAATATCGCGCAGAGGAACTCCATGCAACTCGAGAATTCATCCACCAGCTACGGCACGGTCGCGCGGACTTTTCATTGGCTGATCGCCGGCCTCATCGTCGTGCAATTCATCTTGGCTCCGATCCCGGAAAATCTACCGCCGGGGATACATGTGCAGCCCCCGTTCGGTCTCGATACGGCGGGCGTGCTTGCGCGGCATAAGAGCTTTGGCATGACGGTGCTGCTGCTCATGCTTGTGCGCCTGTTCTGGCGGCGCAGGAGTCCGCCACCGCGACTGCCGCCCACCATGAAACCGCTCGAGCGGCGCCTGGCGAAAATCTCGCACATCGCTTTTTATGTCATTCTGTTGGCGATGCCCTTGAGCGGTTGGCTGGTGGTTCAAGCCAAGGGTTCGTCGGCAAGCTGGTTCGGATTGTGGACCTGGCCGAATTTCCTCGAAAAGAGCGATGCGGCGTACAGAGCGTTCAGCCTCACGCATGAAATCCTCAGCCGCATGATTTTCTTCCTGGCGCTGCTGCATATCGCCGCGGCGCTCAAGCACCATTTCTGGAACAAGGACGGAGTTCTGGTGCGCATGCTGCCATTCGGCCGCGAGCGTGTTGCGGCCCCGCCTCGGGCCGCCGACGGCGCTCCCCCTCAGGCGGGCGACGTAAAATAATCGCGATCCGGGGGTGCGCGATTGGGGAGGAGGATCGATGGGTTTAGTCAATTCACGCACGAGCTATGGCACCGTCGCTCGGAGTTTTCATTGGATCATCGCGGTATTGATCGTGGCGCAGTACATCCTGGCGCCGGTGCAGGAAATTCTTGCGCCTGAATCACGGATACCCGCACCTTTCGGAATAGACAAACTGCGCTTGCTGCCGCTGCACCAGAGTTTCGGTATGACGGTGTTGGCGCTGATGGTGCTGCGATTGCTGTGGCGGCGGCGCAGTCCCCCTCCAGAATTGCCTGCGGGCATGAAGCCGCTCGAGCGGCGCCTCGCGAATCTGTCGCACACCGCGTTTTATGTGATTCTGTTCGCGATGCCGCTGAGCGGCTGGCTCATGGCCTCTGCCAAGGGCACCAGCGCGACCTGGTTCGGGTTATGGAACTGGCCGAGGTTGCTGCCGAAGAGCGACGCGCTATTCGAAGCCATGCATTCCACGCATGAAACCTTGAAAGTCGTACTTTTTTTCCTCGCATTGCTACATATCGGAGCAGCGCTCAAGCACCAGTTTTGGAACAAGGATGGGGTCTTGATGCGCATGCTGCCGTTCGGCGGCTCGGGCGCCGCGTCGCCGCAGGAGGCGGGCAAACCGGCCGACGAATAATGCAAAAATTCTTATGTGCTATCTTGATAATGTCGTTAACCGCCTGTGCGACATGCAGAAGCTCGGACTCCCCCGAGGTTTGCCGGACCAAACATCGCAATCACTCTGAGCCTCGCGTTTGAGATGAGAAAAAACCTCACCTGGCGCGGTAGTTCAGTGAAACCACCGGGGTCGAGGCGCGGTGCAGTCCTAATACTTCTGGCACTGCAAATCCTCGCGTGCCTGGTCGCTTCAGACTCCGCGGTGGCGCAAAGTGCCGTTCATGCTCCGGGCGTGGCGCCAACGCACCCGGCGGACTTTAGCGGCATCTGGATGGATGCTCAAGAAAGCGAGCGTTTCAAGCGCAAGCTCGAGTTGCCTTACCGGCCCGATTGGGCCGAGCGCTACCGCCAAATTCGTGAGCAGGTGGCGCGGGGGGAACATATCCACGATGGGACGTCCGAGTGTTTGCCACCCGGCATGCCGCATTTCTTTTTTTTCCTTTACCCAATTGAAATTCTGATGACGCCGCGGCAAATCACGATATTGACCGAATACTTCAACGAGACTCGCCGCATCTTTACCGACGGACGCGCACATCCGCCTGCCGATCAACTGGAAGCAACGTTCCGCGGCCACTCGATTGGTCGATGGGAGGGAAAGACTCTGGTGGTGGACACGGTCGGCGTGCGAGCCGATACCGTCTTCTCGGCCGGAGGCCAACCGCATAGCGAGCAGATGCATATCATCGAACGGATTCATGCTACCGGTCCGGATACCTTGGATTGGGAGGCATCGATCGAAGATCCAGTCGCATTTCTGCACCCATATGTCATGAGCGCGAAACTCAAGCGCGCACCTGCGCAGGATGAAATTCGCGAGTATGTGTGCGAAGAAAACCGCAGCCACGAAGTGTATGCGCCGCCGACGCCGTGAGCCAAATTCCCGGGCGATTTTTAATTGAAAAATCGGTAAACTTATTAAATATTAGAACGTCGATAAAATTCTATCGTCGCCGCAAATCCGTCATTGATTTTTGTATAACCGAGACTACACCATGAAATTGGCATCATTTTCGAACAAGGGCGTTTCCAGCTGGGGCATTGTGGAGAACGGCTACATCGCCGACGTGGGCGCGAAGCTCCGGGGGCGGTTCGCGAATCTTCGCGAGGCAATCGGCGCCGACGCCCTGGCGGCTGCCGCCGGCGCAGCCAAGGATGCGGAACGGCTGCCCTTGGATTCCGTGAAGCTCCGTCCCGTCATAACCGACCCCGCTAAGATTCTCTGCGTCGGACTCAACTATGAGACGCATCGCCGCGAGACCGGGCGACCGGCATCTGAGCATCCAACCATATTCACGCGCTATCCCGATAGTTTGATCGCGCATGGCGAGAACATCATCTGCCCCCACGTTTCTACCATGCTCGACTATGAAGGAGAACTCGCCATCATCATCGGCAAGGGCGGGCGCTACATACGCCGCGAGAACGCCTTGCAACACGTGGCCGGATACACATGCCACAACGACGCAACATTGCGTGATTGGCAGCGACACACTTCGCAGTTCACGCCCGGCAAGACTTTTCCGGGCACAGGACCACTCGGCCCTTACCTCGTGACGCCTGAAGAGATCACGGACCTGGACGCCGTCACATTGGAAACGCGACTGAACGGCGTCGTCGTTCAGTCGGCGAGCATTGGTCACATGATCTTCTCCGTGCCCGAACTCATCGAGTACATTTCATCATTCACACCGCTTGCCCCGGGGGACGTGATCGCCTCAGGTACACCCGGCGGGGTGGGATTCAAACGTGAGCCACCGCTGTTCATGAAAGCAGGCGACCGCGTTGAAGTCGACATCAGCAGTGTCGGCCTGTTGAGCAATGGCGTAGCAAACGAATGAGCTGCCCGCCGTGCGCGAGCTGAGGTCGCGCTAAGCGGCCAGATGCCGAAGCTCGCTCGTTGCGCTTAATGCGTCGCTGTAAGTGGTGCGGACAAAATCGACGAACCGGTCCCAGCCGAAATATTTCGTCGCATACGATCTTGCAGCGCGGCCCAGGGCTGCGGATCGCTCGCGCGAGGCGCAAGCATCCACGAGTGCCACCGACAGTGCTTCCACTGTCGGGTCGCTCATGAAGGCTCGAGATTCATCCAGCAGCGGCTCGTGAGCGGGTCCACGCGTGGCGATAATGGGTGTGCCCGATGCCATGTAGTCGAACAGCTTCAGCGGCACATTGTCCGCCGCGACGCGCGGTAGCACGAGGAAATCCGCGAGTTCCATGTAAACGGGAATCTGCATGCGCGGCTGGCGTCGAAGAACGAAAACCTGCTCGTGTGTCGCCCCCGTCGCTGAGAGCGCGGCAAGCTCCTTGTCTGTCGCGCCGACGCAAACCAAGGCCAATTCGGGGCAGGTCTGGCGCGCGAGTTTAAACGCCTCCAGCAGCAATTCGATGCCTTGATACGCGGCGAAATTGCCGCTGTACAGTATCACTCGCTGATTGGGTCGAATGCCCAGCGCCTTGCGCAGATCCATGGCTCGAGATCGCTCGACGCGCTGCGCGTAAGCGGGATACGGCCACTCCCGCACGGGTGCCTCTGGAACCCGATGCGAAACATAGTCGCCCAGTCCGCTGCTGCATACGACGAGGCTGGCGCTGGCAATGACTCGCCGCTCCGCTGCCGACAGCAGGCGCTGTATCAGGCCCGAAGCGAACAGCGCATTGCGCTTCAGTTCCGCTGGAATGGCCGATGCCATGTCATATATGAACGGCTGCCCCGCCGGCGGGCAAATGGCGCAAGCCATATACGCGGCATCCTCGACAGCGTGCACGATATGATACTTGCCGCTGTTCACCAGCCGGCTGAACGCCTGCCATAGGGTTGCGCCCAGGACGATCTTGCGCCAGGAGAAGCCGATTGGTACCTGCGTCAACCGAAATGGATTGGCACAACGCATGATGGTCACCCGGGGAATTGTCACGCTGCGGCCAACCGGGAAGGCCAGAATATCGACGCATGCACCGAGTTCGCTCAGGGCCTGCGCCACATACCTGACCGCGATGGGGGTGCCTCGATCTTCATAGAATGGTTGCGGCGTTACCAGCAGTATGCGGGTTAAATTGCACGCTATTCCGGCCTTCGGCATGACATGAACCTTTAGTTGGCTGTGCGCTCTGCACAATCCACTGCAGAATGGTGGTCCGGATTCGAGTTTACAATTGGGCGCGGGGGCTCATCCGTGTCGGACCCCTCTGACAACGAGCGGTCGCGTCACAACATTGAATGCCGCTCGCTAGCGGACTAGTGTGAAGGCTGTAAATTGCAAGGGCGACGTGAACAGTACGGATTCTCATCGAAGGTGGACATGGACCGTCGTTCGCGTGGTCGCGAGCTGCGCTGCGCTCATCTGGGTGGTTCACGTCACGCCGCTGGCAACGGTCATCGGTACGCTTCAGGGGTCAAGGTTGCCGCTCGTCGCTTTGGGCGTGCTCATGAACGTGGCGACCCGGGTTGCGGCGGCTGAACGCACGCTGGTAATGAATCAAGGCCTGGGGTTGAGTGTTTCTCGCTGGCAAACGCTCGAAACTTTGTTCATCAGTAATTTCTACGCATTGTTGTCGCCGGGCCCCTGGCTGAGCGGCGCCGTGAGCGTCTATCGCTACAAGAGTTTTGGCACCTCGGTTACGGGCGGCGTCAGCTCGCTGCTCGCAAGTCGCGGCGTAGAATTCGTGTTGATCATCGTTTGGGGCATGGTTTGCGCGTTGTTGGACCCGCGCGTGCCGATGGCATCGCTTCGCCTCCCGCTGTGGCTCGCTGTACTTGGTCTCGCTGCGGCGGTTTGCGGCATGGCCGTGTGGTTGATCGTGCACCGAGCCTTCAAGGCGTCGGGCTTCGAACGAAACGGCGTCGTCCTATGGCGGCATCGTGTGTTCGCGAAGGCCGCCGAAGTGTGGACTCAAATTCTCGCGCAAGGACCGGGAGTGGCCTTGAAAGCATCGATTCCTGCCTCGATCCAGGCGTTGTTGTCAGGCGCTGCATTGATGGTTCTTGCGCACGCCTTGCAGATTGACCTTTCCTGGACCAGCGGAGTGTGGATATCCGCGGTCGTATACGCAGTCGTCCTGCTGCCGATTTCGATCGCAGGACTCGGCATACGCGAGATCACTCTGGTGAAGTGCTTTGCTCTGCTGGGATATGCGCCGCGCGCCGCCGTCGCCGTGTCGGTGCTGCTATTTCTCGATCAGCTCGTGTCAGCGCTGATTGGCGGCCTGCTGCAGATAGGTTCGGTCATCGTGCGCGCACGCCAGGTATCGCGATTTTGAAAATCACTCTGTGCATCGTGAATCACGACGGCGCCGTCCACCTTCGTGATTCGCTGCCCTGTGTCATTGGACTCGGCTCGGCCGTCGACGAGGTGCTATTGCTGGACAATGCATCGACGGACGGCGGCCAGGAGGTCTTTCTAAAATCGGTGCCGGCGGGACGCGTCATTCAGCTCATGGAAAATCGCAGTCCCGGCGCGGCGCGCAGCGCCGGGTTCAAGGCCGCGCGCAATGACTTCATTTTGTTTGCGGACAACGATATCCGTCTCTCGGCCGCCGCCGTGCGGACGCTGGCGTCGGCGCTCGAACGCCGTTCGAACGCCGCCATCGCGATGCCTCGGGTAGTGCTGGCGGCGCGGCCGGACCGCATTCAATATGAAGGAGCTTATTGCCATTGGCTGGGCCATATGATACTTCGCAATGAAGATTCACCGCTGCAGCCGCCTGAATCGGCCCCGGTCCTCGTGGACTCAATGGTGAGCGCGTGCTTCATGGTCGTGCGCTCGCGCTGGCCCGAGGGGGTGTTTTTCGATCCCGGCTACCGATTTTATTATGAGGATCACGATGTCGGCGTTCGCGCTCGCCTCGCCGGGCGTGAAATCCTGGCACTATCGGATGCGGTAGTGATGCACGGCGCGGGCACGCCCAATCTTTCTCTGCGGCCGGGTGGCGCGTATGCGCCTAGGCGCGTGCTCACGTTGATCGAGGGCCGATGGCGCCACCTGCTCAAGAACGTATCCACTCGCAGCTTGGTGGTGCTCGCACCCGCTCTGTTGGCCTACGAGTTGGCGCAGCTTGCCGGTGCGGCGGCGAAGGGCTGGGTGCCGCACTGGTGGCGGGCGTTACGCAATACCACGCAGGGCTTTAAGGAAATTTGCGCGGCACGCAGCATCATACAAGGCGCCCGCCGAACCACCGATCGCGATTTGCTGCGCGGAGGACCCATACCGTTCAAGCCGGAACTTGCCGGCGGACGCGGTGCTAAATTGGCTCTTGCGATGCTCAACGCCTTCTGCAGCGCTTACTGGAGGATTGCGCAGCGGCTCTTGTAGCCGATATTAGTGTGGATGGCGGGGATGGGCATGCAGGGGTACCTGTTCAGCCGACCGGTCGCGAAGGATGCGCTGGAGCAGCTATTGAGGATCGAAGCGGCCGCCGCGCCATGTGGCTTGCGCCCGGACCCGGACCTTGTCGAACGGCGCCTGATCGGACGCAACCTCGCCAGGCGAAGCTGACGATACACGAGCCTGTCGGCTGACGCTCTCGGTCGAAATGCGGCATGGCTTCATGTACCCTAAAGAAAGCTGCTGCACCGCGAGTCGGCTGAAAAGGACAATTGAGATGCGTGATTTGCACGATGCACTTGCCGAAATTAGGCAAATTCGCACTCAGGTGGCGCGCGACACGCAGTTCCGTGGATATGGACCGGCGTCGATTGCCGTCAGTGGGTTGCTCGCCCTTGCGGTCGCGGCCGTCCAATCGCATCGGGCCAGGGGCGGCGAAGATTTCTGGAGTTTTTTTACGGTGTGGCTTGCGACCGCCTTTGTGACGGTAGTCATCGTCTCTGTCGAAACTATGCTGCGCGCGAGGCGCGTTCATAGTGAGTTAGCCTATGAGATGCTGCACTCCGCCGTCGAGCAGTTCCTGCCCGCGCTGGTCGTGGGCGTTTTGTTGACCGTGGTACTCGCGCGCGCCGCCCCGCAGGAAATATGGATGTTGCCTGGCCTGTGGCAATTGATTTTCAGTCTTGGTGTGTTCGCGTCGTGCCGCTTCTTGCCGCCCCAAACTTTCGCGGTTGGGGTGTGGTATCTGATTGCCGGGCTGGTATGTTTGATGGCACTCAGTGGAACACGCACCCTGTCTCCCTGGAGCATGGGGGTTCCCTTCGGTGCGGGGCAGTTGTTGGTGGCGGCCGTTTTGCAATTCGGATTCGAGAGGTCAATTGAAGACACGTAGTCGCACGTCGGTCGGTACTTCGCGCTTTGCCTATGACGGGCTCAACAGAGTGATTCATGAGCGCGCGAGGTTGAGTTTGCTCACCTCGCTCGCGACCCATTCCAAGGGTTTGCTGTTCGGTGAACTGAAGGAATTGTGCGCGCTGACCGACGGCAATCTGAACCGGCATTTACTGGTGCTCGAAGAGGCTCGGCTGGTCAGCATTTTGAAGACTCTCGATGGGCCTCGCACGCTGACTCGCTGCCGAATCACGGCTCTTGGGCGCAAGCGCTACCTCGAGTATCTCGCGGTACTCGAGCAAGTGATACTGGACGGGACGGTTGCACCCAAGGATGAATCGAGCCCCAGGCATCGCGTCATAGTGCCATGAGAGCTGCACCGGCCGTGATCAAGAGCGCCCCTAGGCCGACTTTCCATGTAAGCCTCTCGCCTAAGATGATGGTGGCGAAAATCACCACGAAAACTACGCTGAGTTTGTCGATGGGTGCCACGCGAGACGCGGGACCCGCCTGCAGCGCTCGGAAGTAGCAAATCCACGACAGACCTGTTGCAACACCCGACAAACTGAGAAATGTCGCACCTTTGAGCGACAAGCTTGCGGGATTTTGCCACTCGCTGCGGGCGCTGACCAACAGCGCGGCAATCGCCAGAATGATGACGGTGCGCAAAAACATGGCGAGGTCGGAATTGATCTCCGTCACAGCCAGCTTGCCGAAGATCGCCGTCATGGCCGCGAAGAGTGCGGATAACGCCGCGTATAGTTTCCAGTCGATAGTCTCATTCCCCCGTTTGACGGAACCGTCCCCGAGCGCCTGAGCAGGATTGTAATACAGACCGGTGCAGGGACGGGCTTGGGTGCAGAGGCCGAAAACTAAAAGCGTTTGGCGAATCCGACGGAAAGTCCGTCCGGCAAAATCTGCACGGCGATCGGCGTAGCTCGAGTTGAGGTCCAATAGCCGATGGCCGAACCCAGGGCCCACCCGGCAATTACATCGGTCTGCCAATGCTCCCGGCTCTTCAGACGCGCGAGCGCGTCGTAGGCGGGAAGCAACTCCAGACCCCAGATCCATGGATTGTCCCGAGCATAGTGGGCAATGAAGGGAGTCACGAAGCTTGCCTGCAGAGTCACTTCACCGCTCGGAAAGCTGTCGCAGCACCTACCTCTGAACCATCTGTTGGGATCATTACCCTGGTCGGGCCGAGCACGGCTGAATGCGTATTTGAGCAACTGTGCGCTCACCGCGGAAACAGCTGTCGAGTCGAGTGTCTGCCAAAACACGTGGCCGAGTTCATCGTTGTTGCCCAGCCATAGGCTGCCGGTGAATTCCATCGCAAGCACACCGTACTCGAGCCCTGTCTGATACTTTCGCGCCCATATACCGTGTTGATCGAGCGCCAGCCGCTGGTCGATGCCCAAAAATCCGTCACCGGCCACCGCTGGTTGGGAGGCGTAGGCCATGGCGCACACCGCCACACAGAATGAGGATGCTCTCCGGGACGCGCGCGCTGTTTGGTCCAGAGTGGCAGGGCCGCGGGACACCGATTCGAACCAAGGTATGGGCAAGACGCACCGCTCGAGTAACTTTGGATTGCAAAGTACACTGATTCTAGCGAGCGGCGCAAGCGATCAGATCCCGCTGGCGTATACTTAAGAGGACAGTTGTCGTTGCAGGGGGAATGCCGATGGATCCAGCCAAACACAGGGTTTCGTTGTACGGTTCCGCCACGGTGGGATTGCTTTTTTTCATGGTCTTCTCGCCGGGGACAGGGCAAGCGGCCCAGAACTATCAGATCTTTGTGTCCAACGAGAGATCCGCAGACGTCACCGTCATCAACGGCGGTGATTATAAGGTCCTCGGCACCATCGAGGTGGGCAAGAGGCCTCGCGGCATTCACGCCAGCCCGGACGGTAAGACAGTCTATGTGGCCGTGAGCGGCACCCCCCTCGCGGCGCCACCGAAGCTGGATGTGCACGGCAATCCGATCTTTGTACGGGAAAAGGCTGACGACGACACTGACGCCCAGTCCGACAAGTCGGCCGATGCCATCGCGGTGATCGATGTCGCTCAGCGCACGGTGATCGGCAAGATCAGCGGCGGCTCGGATCCGGAAGAGTTTGCGTTGAGCAAGGACGGCAAGAAGATTTATGTCTCGAATGAAGACGTCAAGGCGGCCAGTGTCATCGATATTGCCACCGCTAAAGTGGAACACATCGTGGCGGTCGGGCAGGAACCGGAGGGGGTGGCCGTCACTCCTGACGGCCGACAGTTCTACGTCACCTGCGAATCGGGCGGTGACATCTATGTAATCGATGTCGGCAGCTATACGATCGTTGGCCAGTTCAAGGTGCAACCGCGTCCGCGCAACGTGGCCTTTTCGCCGGATGCCGCGCTTGGGTTCATTCCTTCCGAATCCGCCGGCATCTTGAATGTGATCGATACCGCTCACTATAAAGTGCTCAAGACTATTGCCTTGCCGGAAGGCTCGCGCCCGATGGCAGCGAAATTGTCGCCCGACGGGAAATTGCTCTACGTCAGCAATGGGCGGGGCGGCACGATTTCCGTCATCGACAGCCATACTTACGCGATTCTGGATACCATCAAGGTGGGCACCCGTCCTTGGGGAATTGCTCTTTCTCCGGATGGGAAGTTCCTGTACTCGGCCAACGGACCTTCGAATGACGTATCCGTCGTGGACCTGCAACTTAACAAGGAAGTGACCAAGATCAAAGCGGGCATGAGCCCTTGGAGCGTCACGGTTGCTGCCGTTGGGCGTTGAGCGCTGTGAGATCGCAAGATGTCACTTTCCGACGATGAACACCTGTTGCGCGGTAATGCTGCCGGTAAAGCCTGCTTTGAATGCCCTAGTCCGAAGCACCGCCGGGCTGCTCAGCTTGATGGGCTTTTCATAGCGAGGGTCGGAGATAGCGGGCACGCTGCCGTCTAGGGTGTAGCGAATATCGGCGCCGGGTTCACTCTGGGTCAGCGAGACTTCGACCGAGCCGTCGAATGTGCCGCCTTGCGGCGAGATGTTCGGGGGATCCAACACGGCGCGGCCCGGTAAACTCAATATCCATTCGCGGAGCAGCTGCACGCCTTTTTGATCGATGGTTTCTCGCCCGATCGGCGGCATTTTGCCGTCGGCCGAGGTATTGACGCGCATGAATGCAATCGAACGCCAAGTATCGTGCGGCGAGATGACGCGCGGTTTATCGATGCCTTGATCGAGTAGTATCGGGCCATTGATGAGTTCTTGCTGCTCCACGGCAGTGGTGTATCGCGCGTCAAAATAGGCGACGGTGCCGCCCGGCCGGTGACATTGAGAGCAATTCGCGTCGAGGTAAGAGCGTGCCCGATCCTGCAAGGTACGCGACGTATCGTTGGCGGCGGCAAGGGTGGGAAGCGCGGCTAAATCCACATCCTTGATAGGGGTGAACAGCCCCAGGTGATTCCAGGCGAGCAGTTCATTTTGCGCAATCCCGTCGGAGTAGGTGAAAGCGCGATTCATTTGGCGGGTCTTCACTCCAAGTACCAAGCCTGCCTTTACGTTGTGGCAGGTTAAACAATCCTGTCGGCTCGGGTAGTACCATGTCTGCTTTTGCGGGGTACCCGACGCCCCCTTGAGGGTTATCTCCTCGGTCAGGCTGTCGGTCAGCAGATCGGCATCGCTGTTGTCGGGTCGCCACTTATAGTCGGCACCGTACACCCCACCGACACTGTCCCGCACCAGTAGCCGGGTCTCGAGGCGACGCGTGGCCGCGGGATTGAGCGCATCCGTCGGCAACACAAAGGTTTTGATGAACACCGTGCCGTTCGGAAAAGCCCATTCACCGGTTGGCGAAAATAGTATCTTGCCGTTCGGAATGGCTGCCCATCGCAATTTATCGGCGCCGTCCGACCAAAAGGGGACCACCAAGTCGTAGGGGACGAGGCCAGCGGCGGGAACAAGATTGCGTGTGTCGCGCAATGCGCCTGTTTGGGAAAGGAGAGCTGGAATTTTACCGTCGGCACGGTGCGGCATATCCAGGTAGGCACGTGGCGCAAGTCGATCCGTCGCGCCGCGAGGCCAGGCAGCGGCCGTCATATCCCGCGACAGCACGATGGCTAAGAATAAGAGGGGGGTGTATCGGCTCCGCGGCATTGTGATTGGGACCAGAACCGCAGCCGTTGGTTGCAGCTATAGCGGCGTCTCATTATATTATGCTAAAAGCCGCGGCGAAAGTCGTATTCGGTTCCGCCCTGTACCGTTACACTGCTCGCTCACCCAACAGCGCCGGCGCCCAGCGAAATGAGTCGAGCAGACGAAGATCGAGTTCTACACGGCCTTTACTACTACCGCGAAAGCATCGATGAAGAAGTGCAGGTTACCGGTGAGCAGATTCTATGGCTGGCCATGCACCCGCTTGCGGTGGGAGGCATGTGGGAAAGCAACAAGCAATTGCAGAGCCTCGATACCTCGGCTGTTCCGCCCGAAATCCACGCCAAACTGGTAACTGCCAAACTCGAACTACCGCTGCGTTACTTGGAGTATAGGCGACTGATCAAGTACACCAAACGCAGTGACTCGACTCTGTCGGTGGCCGTGACGTTTGCCGGTGCCGATCGTGCGATCCGACTGCACACCCGGCGCGGTCGAATCGACTTGTGGTACCGCGAACACCAAGACGGGATCATCGGCATCATGACGACCGTTTTAGTGTCCCTGGTGACGGCGTTGCTTGCGGTATACCTCACGCGACACTAGCTGGCCGCGTGAGGAGCAATATTAAGTGAGTCGCATCGAAACCTTGATCGGCAAGATGACCCTGGCCGAAAAGCTGGGCCAGCTGACCATGACTGCGTCCAGCTACGCGGTGACCGGGCCGATCATTGCGGGCGATTCGACGCAGGCCATCAAGGCCGGCACTATCGGTAATCTCCTCAATATGGTCGGAGCGGACCATGTGCGCGAAATGCAGAGGCTGGCAGTGGAGGAGTCGCGTCTGGGCATTCCACTGCTCATCGGGTTCGACATCGTTCACGGCCACCGCACGCTGTTCCCCATCCCTCTGGGCGAAGCATGCTTGTTTGATCCCGAGGCTTGGACAACCTCGGCGCGCGAGTCGGCCAAGGAAGCCTCTGCCGATGGGCTTGCCATGACTTTTGCGCCAATGCTCGATGTGTCGCGCGACCCGCGCTGGGGGCGCAGTGCCGAGGGTCCGGGCGAGGATGCGTGGCTGGGGGCACGCATTGCCGAAGCCAAGGTGCGCGGATTTCAGGGCACGAATTTGTCCGGCAGAGAATCACTCGCCGCCGTGGCGAAGCACTTTTGTGCATATGGTCCGGTGACGGCGGGACGTGAATACGCTTCCGTCGACATTTCGCAGCGTACCGTGCGTGAGGTGCACATGCCGTCCTTCGCGGCTGCCGTGTCCTGCGGTGTGGCGGCAATCATGCCGGCATTCACCGATCTGGCGGGAGTTCCGATGACGGCGAACAAGGAGTTGCTGCGGGATTGGTTACGCGGACGTTTTGGCTTCAGAGGTGTGATCGTCAGCGACTACAACGCGATCGGCGAGCTCATGCATCACGGCATCGCCGCGGATCTTGCCGAAGCAGCCGCTTACGCCCTCAAGGCAGGTGTCGACATCGACATGATGGCCGATGCCTATCGTCGTGGATTGCCGATCGCCCTGCAGCGCAGGCTGGTGGCGGTGGCCGACATAGATGAGTCGGTACGCCGTGTGTTGACGCTGAAGGAGCAGCTCGGGTTGTTCGACGACCCATATGGTCGCGGATCGACGCCGGAATCATCGGCGGCTTTGGCGCATCGACGTCAATTGGCGCGAAATTTTGGCGCACGAGCCGTGGTGATGTTGAAAAATGAGCGCAACGTGCTGCCGCTGGCCGGCTCACGGCGCTTGGCCGTCCTCGGGCCGCTCGCGGATGCGCCAGCCGATATGCGCGGACCCTGGTGGGGCGCCGCCACCGCGGACGGCCAGGTCACGGTAGTTGCAGGAATGCGCCACGCGCTACCCGATGTCCGAATTCGTTACGCGTCTGGAGTTGCGATCCAGAGTGATGATGTGTCGAGTATCGATGCCGCGCTCGAGTTGTGCGCGGATGCGGACGCCATCCTGCTATGCCTGGGCGAGGCGGCGACTATGAGTGGCGAGGCGGCGAGCCGCGCGCATCTCGGTCTCCCGGGACAGCAGCGGCGTTTCGCGGAAGCCGTTTTCGACCGGGCGCATACCTTGAGCAAGCCGGTGATCGTGGTCCTATTCTCAGGTCGTCCGCTGGTAGTTCCCTGGCTGATCGAGAGGGCGGACGCGGTGCTCGCCGCGTGGTTTCTGGGCAGTGAGGCGGGCAATTCTATCGCCGATGTGGTGACGGGCCATGTGTCGCCGAGCGGCCGAACAGCCGTGACCTGGGCGAGAGCAGAGGGCCAAGTGCCGATTTTCTTCGGCGAACGTCCCAGCGGCAGGCCCGCCGATCCGAACGATCGCTACACCAGCAAATATTTGGACGTCCCCAACGAACCGCTATTTCCTTTCGGTTTTGGACTCACCTACGGGCGCTTTGCATTATCGAATCTTCGGGTAACGCCGGCCGAGGCGGAAGAACACGACGACATCGAGATCCTCGTCGATGTGCGCAACGATGGTCCACGGGCGGCGCAGGAAACTGTGTTTCTTTTCACGCGTGACAAGCTCGCCAGCGTCGCTCGTCCGCTTCTCGAGCTCAAGGGATTCGCGAAGATTGATCTGCGGCCGGGTGAATCGGGAACCGTGAGGCTAACGTTCAACGCGTGGGATTCGCGCTTTCTGGGGTTGGATCTCGAACCGGTGTACGAAGCCGGAGAGCTCGAAGTGCTGGTGGGTCCTTGCGCCGATCGCTCGAAGCTGCTCATTGCCAACGTGCAATTGACCTGGTCACGTCCCTGCTAGCGGGGGGTATTGCCGGCGGCGCAGGCCCATTGAAAAATATACTCACTCTGAGTTCCGGGAACGATCGGCTCCCACGCCGCGGTCTTCGGATCCGCCTCTTCACTTTGCTGGGCGCCGGCCAGATTGTTTTCCGAGTAGTAGATGACGAGCAGCTCTCGAGCCCTTTCCTTGGCGCAGTCGTATTGTGTTTTCTCGACATTGCTCCAATAAATGTCTCCGCCGGGGTTCTTTTGCGCTTCGGGATATTCCTGCCTCAGCCACACCGTGATCTCGTGTCTCGAGCGTTTCATCTGGTGATCGGTGCTGAAGGACGCCCATGACCCGTCAGCCGCGACCGATCTGAACGTCCAGCCACCGGCGGACATGGGATCCAAGGTGCGCACCCACGCCATTGGATCGCGCTTGCGCGCCTGACGCTGTTGGGCGAGCAGTGCCGATTTGGCCTTGTCGTCCGCGCTGGCTTGGGCGTGCTGGGCCTCCCACATCTTGGTTTGCTCAGGCGTCTGGCCGACAGCGTTCGATCCCATCGTCGAGCCGAGGACGGCGGCCGCAATCACCGCCAGCGCCGCAAGTAAGCTATGCCCGTGTGCAAGTGCGTTTGGATTCATCGGCGGATATTTTAACATCCCAAGGATGGTGGCGCGCGAATGACGAGCATGATGCGCGCACGGTGTCGCAAACTCACGCGGATCGAGCCTGCGCTAGCGCGGCACCGGTAAATAATGGTAGGCGAAACGGTAGGAATAGTGCCGAATGGTGCTGTCGTCGCGCGTCAATATCCCGTCCATGATTGGTCCGAAACGCTCGGCATGCGCCTCGACATACCTGCCGGCCAGATCCTCAGGATCCCACGCCACCAGCAGCAGAGTGCGTCCTTCCTGCAGCTGCGCCGGCGTCCAACGCTGGTACATCAAACCCACGCCTTCGAACAGGTGTGCGCTCGACGTATTCAGCGCCGACTGCTTGCCTTCGGCGCCGTAGTACGCCAATTCGCTGGCGATGGCGTAGCGGTCCATCCCCACTATGAGAGGCTCTTCGCCGGTTTGCTCACGGAAGTCCGCCGCGGTTGCGAGGATTTTTTGGCTGAATGTGCGCCAACCGACGGGCACCAACTCCATGTGTTTACCGTATCCGACACCGGGAAGCCCCAGCACCAGATAGTGCAATCCGGCTGCGAACAGCAGGAGCACAACCAGCAGCGTCGGCTTCCACGCTGCGTGTATTCGCCCACTGCCACTCAGCATCCCGAACGCCATGACGGGCAACGCAGCGGTCCATGGCGCGCCGGTCCAGTCGAGCTTGACTTCGTGACGCAGACTAAAGAGTGCGAAAACAGTCAATGGAACAAGAATGGCAAATCTGAGGAACCGCCAAGAGCGCAGACAGTCACCCCCTGCACAGCGCGTCAGTCCGACTGCGACTGCCAACACTCCGGTCGGGGTGATGAGTACCAGCGTCGAGGCTAACAATTTATGCAGTGCGAAGCGCGGGGCCTCCGCGAGACGTCGCGATGTTTGGAAGGCGAAGGAAGCCCACTCGTGCTGCGCATTCCAAATGAACACGGGTGAAAGGACCGTCAGCGCGAGCAGGCCGGCGATATAGGGCTGCCAGCTCCGCCACCAGCGCCTCGCCTGCGGATCCCACATCATAAAGGCGAAAGCGGCAGAGCCGAGCAGGGCGATGGAATATTTGGAAATGAATCCCAGGCCAAGACTCAAGCCAGCGCGCCACCAGGCGCCGGAGTGCTCGCCGAACAGCGCGCGCTCGAGGAAGTACAGCGACGCAGCCCACGCGGCGGTCAGCGGCGCGTCCGGGGTCATGAGAAATCCGGAGAGAAAGAAAAAGGGCAGAATCTGCGCCAATGACAAGGCAGCCAACGCCACAGTCTCGCCGAATATATTACGCGTCAAACGATAGGCGAAAAACGAGGTGATGAGACCGCAGCAAAGGGCGCCTATACGGACGCCGAATTCCGACTGGCCGAAAATGGCGGTACCGAGCCAGATCAGCCACGCCACCATAGGCGGATGGTCCAGATAACCCACATCCAAATGCCGCGAATAGTTCCAGTAGTAGGCCTCTTCCGGAAGCAGCTCAACCGATCCTAAATAAACGAACCGCAAGGCAAATGCATAGGCAATGAGGCTTAAGGCAAGAGTGCGGCGTCGCGACGCCGAGTCGCCGGGCCGCAGGACGTAGGAGAATCCCGGGATGGTGACAGCCATACCGAGGGCTACCGTAAATAGGATCGAGACCTGCGCCGGCCACCCCCACCGCTGCGTCAGAAGGCCGAGCGCTGCGCCGCGTATAAATACCGCCATCAGAGCTACCAGCAACAGCCCAAGGTATTGCGATACGACCGGGGTGCGATCGAATGGGCGGCTCGCCACCCGAACTTTCAGAAAGCAGTGCAATGCGGTGGCTAGGGTGAATGCGGCAATATGTCCGAGTTGCAGCGATACGCCGGCGGCCATCAAAGCATCGAATGTGAGGACGTCGATGATTGGGTACATCGCCGCGGTGAGGTAGGGATTCAGTGGTGGGAGCGCGCGTCCCAGTCCCGTCAGGCTCAAAGCCACTTGGAGCGCTTGAAGCGGAAGTACAAATAGATGTCCAATCCAGCCATGACCAGCAGCGAAAGCTCATAACCGTAGCGCCACGTGAGTTCCGGCATGTGCTGGAAGTTCATGCCGTATATACCGGCAATCATGGTCGGAACCGCGAGCAGCGCGGCGTACGCCGCCAAGCGCTTCATGTTCTCGTTTTCCAGCAGCGTCACCATGGAAAGATTCACTGAAATGGCGGTGGCGACGGTATCGCGAATCGAGTCCGCGGTTTGATTGAGCCGCTGCAAATGGTCGTATACGTCGCGAAAATATACGGTGAGCCCCGCGCACAAGATGGGAACGCGCGCGCCCGATAGGTTCGAAACTCCCTCGAGCAGCGGAGCGACCGAATGCTTCATGATCATCAGTCGCTGCTTCAGGGCGTACAGCGCTTCGATGGATTCCCGCGGCGCTCCATTGGGAGCGAATATGCGCCTTTCAATGCCGTCGAGATCGTCCTCGAGCGCGTCGAGGATGGGGAAATACCGATCGACGACCGCGTCCATCAACGCATACACGATGAAACCGGGACCCTGGCGCAAAAGATCGGGTTCTCGCTCACAGCGCAGGCGCACATCTTGGAAGCCTTTCCGCGCGCCGTTGCGCACAGAAAGCACGTAGTTGTGACCGGCGAAAATGGCCAATTCACCCACGTGGAATCCTGCTGCGTGCGGTTCGACCATATGCAGCACCGAAAACAGCGAGTCGCCGTATTCCTCGACTTTCGGGCGCTGATGGCCGAGCCGGGCATCCTCGACCGCGAGCGAGTGCAAGCCAAATGCATTTTGCATGTCATCGAGTTCCGCAGCGCTCGGATCGTGCAACGCCACCCATACGAAACAATTTGGCAGGCCGAGGTACTCCCGTACCCGATCGACGGCGGTATCGCGGAGTTTTTTGCCGTCCTGGTAAGCCGCGCAATTGATCAGCATGAGGGGATCTTACGTGGAATGAGCACCCGTTTCATTACGCTCTATGTGACCTGATGAGGGAGCCAAGCAAGCCGCCGCCACGATCGGCATCGAGATCTCCGGGGCACTTCTCACCTGCGGTGCAATCGCCGTAGAATCGGCAGGAATCGTCAGCATGATGCGCAGGCCCGGCGATTGATCGGAGAGCTCGAGCGACGCGCCGTGCAGCTTGGCCACCGCATGCACCACGCTCAAGCCCAGCCCGACGCCCGGCGTACCGCGGCTGGCATCGCCACGATAGAAACGCTCTACAACCTTGCTTTTTTCCGCGTCTCCGATTCCAGGTCCGTCGTCCGCAACGTATATTTCGACGGCGCCGTCACTGCGCCTTTGTACGGCGACCTCGATCGCACCGTTCACGGGCGCGTATTTGAGCGCATTGTCGATCAGATTGCTCAAGGCCTGCGCGAGCAAGACCGGGTCGCCGGATATGGTCTGCGGCCCGTCGCAGCGAAACCTCAGATCGATGTTCTTCAGCTCCGCGGCCGGGGCATAAAATTCGACCGCATTTGCCGCGAGGTCGGACACATCCAATCCCACGAAGCCCGACCGCCGTAGGCCCGCATCGATCTCCGCGAGACGCAGCAGAGCATCGAAAATTCGGATGACCTGATCGACATCCGCCACCGCGCCGTCGATCTCTGCGTATGTCTCCTCGGGCGGCGGCCGAATGAGCGACAGCTCCTCCAGCCGGGAGCGTAGCTCGGCGAGCGGAGTCCGCAAGTCGTGCGCAATGGAATTCGAGACGTTGCGCACGCCGTGCACCAGCTGCTCGATTTGGTCGAGCATGCCGTTGATGGTGCGCGACAGGGTGTTGAGCTCATCTTCATTGAGATGGGTCGGCAGGCGGTGCTTCAGGTCGCCGTGAATGATCGCCGAGACGGTTTGCCGAATGCTGTCTACCCGCGACATCAATGCGCGGCGGGTGATCAGCCCCACCAATATGCCTGCGATCGACAGCACCGCGATAGCAGCGGTAAGGCCGTACCAGAAGCGCGATTGCAGGGGCGCAAAGAGGAGGTTGTCCCGCCCGACCAAGAGTTTATAGCTCCCGAGCAGGGCAACGTGAACCAGCGCCGGACGCCGGCCGCGATCATTGGGTTCAACCAGAATCGAGTAGTTGCCGGGCGCCGCCGGCACGGCCGCGGGCCAGCTCGGCAAATTGCCGGCGAGCGGATGCAGCGCGGCATCGGTCAAGAGCAGAATTCTCTCGCCCGCAATCTGCATGCCGACCCGTGCATCGATAAATTTTTTCAACGCGTCCGGTCCATCCCGCCGATATACGTCGGTGAGACGCTGCGCGTCCGCCAGGAGAATCTCGACGCGGCCGTCCCGGATGGTGACTTGCCACGCGTACCACAGGGGTGCCGCGAACAAGACCAATGCCGTGATGCCGAGCGCGACGTAGCCGAGCGCCAGCGACAGTGCCGACGAGCGAATCATGCTAGTCACCCGCGGTCACCGTGTAGCCCGCGTTGCGCACCGTGCGCAGCAACGGGCGCTCGAATTCAGCGTCGATTTTCTGGCGTAATTTGCTGATATGCACGTCAACCACATTGGTTTGCGGATCAAAGTGATAATCCCAAACATTCTCCAGCAGCATGGTTCGGGTGACCACTTGATCCGCATGCCTCATCAAATATTCGAGCAGCTTGAACTCTCGCGGCTGCAGTGAAATCGGCCGATCGCCGCGAGTCACCTTGCGCGTCAGAGGATCCATATGCAAGTCCCCGACCGTGAGCGGGGACTCGGTGTTGCTCCCCTGCGCACGGCGGTGCAGCGCATCGAGGCGAGCCAGCAATTCTCCGAATGCAAAGGGCTTGGTCAAA
The DNA here is from genome assembly GCA_030775625.1 of Pseudomonadota bacterium. GTDB lineage: Bacteria > Pseudomonadota > Gammaproteobacteria > Steroidobacterales > Steroidobacteraceae > Bog-1198. The sequence continues at coordinate 22,522 of JALYIW010000230.1, forward strand.
TAGTCGTCGCCGCCGCTGCGCAGTCCCCGAATGCGGTCGTCGACCTCGGACAGTGCGCTCAAAATCAAAATGGGCGTGCGCTTCCCGGCCTTGCGCAGTACCTCGATTATGGCCAGTCCGTCGATGCCCCCAGGCAGCATCCGGTCCATGATTATGACGTCATACGGCTCGCTGGCCGCGAGAAACATGCCGTCGCGGCCGTTGCCCGCGTGATCGGTGGTGTGTCCCGCCTCCTGCAGTCCTTTGACGACGAACTGCGTAACCCGTTCGTTGTCCTCGACCAACAGAAGCTTCATGTGGTCTCTTCCAGCGGCGGCACCCTCTGCTCGGTCAATCGCGGTGCCGCCCGATCCGCTTGGACGTCCTGTCGTCGCTTGCCGCGGCGATTCTTGAACCAAAGGGCGAATCCGTCCAAGTACAAATAGATCACAGGCGTGGTGAACAGCGTCAAAGCCTGGCTCAAGATCAGTCCGCCCACCATGGTGCAGCCCAGCGGCTGACGCAACTCCGAGCCGGTGCCCCAAGCCAATGCCAGAGGTAAGGCGCCGAGCAACGCAGCCATGGTGGTCATCATGATCGGTCTGAACCGCAACAGACAGGCTTGACGGATCGCGTCATGCGAAGACAGGTGCTGGTCGCGCTCCGCCTGTAGCGCGAAGTCCACCATCATAATGCCGTTTTTCTTGACGATACCAATGAGCAATATGATCCCTATCAGCGCAATAACCGACAGTTCTATGTGAAAAATCAGCAGGATGAGCAAAGCGCCGACCCCGGCCGAAGGCAGCGTCGATAGGATCGTCAGAGGATGAATGTAGCTCTCATAGAGCATGCCGAGGATGATGTAGACGGCGACCAACGCCGCCAGGATCAAATACGGCTGGCTCTTCAAGGAAGATTGAAACGCTTGCGCGGTTCCCTGGAAGTTGCCGGTGATGTTAGAGGGTAAGTGCATCGCGGCGGAGGCTTTGTTGATGGCGTCGACCGCGTCGCCGAGCGCCGCACCTTGCGCAAGATTGAACGACAGAGTGACGGCTGGGAACTGCCCCTGGTGATTGATCGACAGATACGTCACCTGCTGGGTGTCGTAGCTGGTCATGGCAGAGAGCGGCACCATTTGACCGGTGAGCGGGGATTTCAAATACAGCTTGTTGAGAGTGTCCGGATCGCCCCAGAGCGCCGGAGTGACTTCCAATATCACATGATAGGCATTGAGCTGCGTAAAGAACTGGCCCGCCTGGCGCTGACCGAAAGCGTCGTACAAAGTCTGGTCGATAGCGGCCGGCTGGATGCCGAATCGCGCCGCTCGGTCGCGATCGATGTTCAGCGACAACATGCCGCTGCTGGTTTGCTGGTCCGACGCCACATCGCTCAGCATGGGCAGCCGTTGCAGCGAGGCGAGCAGCCGCGGCGACCACTCGTTCAGCTCGCGTAAATCGGCGTCCTGCAAAGTGTACTGGTATTGGGTGCGGGACCACCGGCCGCCGACGTTCAAATCCTGCGCGGCCTGCAGAAACAGCGTGGCGCCCGGCACCTCGGTCAATTGCTGCCGCAGCCGGCTGATGACCTGGTCGGCCGTCGACGTGCGCTGATTGCGCGGCTTAAGAGCGATATTGACGAAACCGTTGTTCATCGCGCGTTGGCCCCCCAGGGCGGCGCCGTAGCCGGCGACGTCCGGATCCCGACCGACGATATCCGTGATCAGCCGCTGACGCCGTACCATTTCCGCGAACGATATATCCTGCGGCCCATCGCTGATGCCGATGATGGCTCCGGTGTCTTGCTGCGGGAAGAATCCCTTGGGTATGTAAATGTACAGCGCGACGCTCGCCACCAGCGTCGCGACGAACACCAAGAGCGTCGAGCGCTTGTGATCCAGACAGAAATCCAGACCCCGGGTGTAGGCGGCCAAGATCTTGTC